>JAWVFM010000062.1:0-11996 GCA_033856015.1 Solirubrobacterales bacterium | reverse complement strand
CGCTGCGACCGGGATCAGCGCAAGGAGCTCGCGATTCCGGGCCTTCACTTCGACCCGCCCGAGCCCTGTCCGTGCTTCCGTTGTGGCGCCTTGGACTGAGACCCCGCGGCGCCGCCGGAAGGCTTGGCCGAGGACCGCTGCTTGCTCTGTCGAGGCTTCGTCTGCTGCGGGCTCGTCTGCTGCGGCTTGACCTTCGGCTGGGGCGGCTTCGCCACGCGCGTCAGGTCCTGAATCAGGTTCACGGCGTCGTCGTGGCCGCGAAGCGTGTGGTCCGTGGCCGTCGTCTGGCGCCCCGCGGGAAGCGAGCTCACCTGGATCGGAGCCGCGTACACCTCGCTGAAGAGGTCGATTCCCAGCGGGAGGGTGTAGGGAAGCCCGCGGTAGAGCGCGACCCGGCCGCCGGAGTCGGTGCCGAGGAAGTAGACCTGGCGCAGCCCGATGACCGCCCCGCCGGCCAGGACGCCGAGGACGAGCAGCGGGAGGACGACGCGCAGGACCACGCGCCGGCGGCGGCTCGGCGGCGGCTCGCGCCGCGGGCTCGCTGCCGCACCGCCGAGCGAGCCGGAGCCGGTTGCCGAGGCGGCGGCGACGCGCTCGCGGACGGCCGGGCCGGTGAGGCCCGCGTCCTCGGCCGCGGGCCCGACGAGCGTCGCTCCGGCGTCCGCCGGCTTCGGGGCCGGCGCGCCGCGACCCACAGGCGCCTCGGTGTCGTCCAGGCGGAACGCGACGACCGTGATGTTGTCGCGGCCCCCCGCCTGGTTGGCCTCGGCGATCAACCGGGATACGGCGGCCTCGAGGCTCTCGGATTCGCGAAGCGCCGCTGCAATCGCCGGCTCCTTGAGCATCGTCGTCAGCCCGTCGGAGCAGAGCAGGTAGATGTCTCCCGGGCGCGCGCGGTAGGTCATCGTGTCGACCTCCACGTCCGGCTCAGGGCCGAGCGCGCGGGTGATGATCGAGCGCTGCGGGTGGTCCTCGGCCTGCTCGTCGGTGAGGCGGCCCTGGCGGCGGAGCTCCTCCACGAGGGAGTGGTCGGAGGTCAGCAGGCGGAGCTCCGAGTCGCGAAATCTGTAGGCGCGGCTGTCGCCGACGTGGGCGAGGCTGATCTCCTCGCCCTCCAGCAGGGCAGCCGTCAGCGTCGTTCCCATCCCCGAGCGGCTGGCGTCGGCCTGGGCAAGGTCGTGGATGCGGCGGTTGGCGCCCTCCGCGATCGAGCGCAGGAAGCCCTCGGGCGCGCCCTCGCCCCGCGCAGCCTCCTCGAACGCCTCCGCCGCCGTGCTCGAGGCGACCTCGCCGGCCTGCGCGCCGCCCATGCCGTCGGCGACTGCGAACAGCGGCGATCGCGCGAAGAACGAATCCTCGTTCGCCGCCCGCTGGCGCCCGGTGTCCGACCGGTAGGCCTCCTCGACTACAGCGAGCATCCGACCTCGCCTACTCGGCTCCCGGGACGTCGAGCTCGAAGCGGAACTCGGTGTCGCCGATCCTGATCTCGTCCAGGTCGCCCAGCGCTGCCTCGCCGCTGAGCTCCGCTCCGTTCAGGAACGTCCCGTTGGTCGAGTTCATGTCCTCAACGTAATAGGTGGCACCGCGGGAGTAGAGGCGGGCGTGGATGCCCGAGGCGAACCTGTCCTCGATGCGAACGTCCGCCTGCGGCGAGCGGCCGATCGAGAGGCCCCCGAACAGGTCGAACCGCTCGGCCGCGGTGAGGCCGCCGCCGGTCACCACCACCAGCCATGCGTCCGTTGCCGCCGACCGCCCGCCGGGCCCGACCGTGGCGTGGAACCCCGTCGCCTCGGGCGCCGGGGCAGCGGTGCGCCGCAGCTCGCGAAGGGCGCTGCGAGCCACCCAGAGCAGGAACAGGTAGAGCACCGCGAGGAACGCGAACTTGAGGGCCACCGCAATCGGCTCGGAGTTCATTGGCGGGAGAGGCTAACCCGCTGCCCGGAACAAGGGAGCGTTATTGCTCGATGTCGAATGTGAAGCGGGTGGTTCCAAGCACGACCTCGTCGCCTGGCGAGAGCCGCGAGCGGTCGACGAGACGGCCGTTCAGCTTCACCCCGTTGGTCGAGCCCAGGTCGACGATCTGCCAGTCGCCGTTGGACCCGCGGTGCAGCTCGGCGTGCTTGCGGGAGATGTTCGGGTCGTCGAGGACGCAGTCGCACTCGCGTGAGCGGCCGAGCGTCGCGACGGGCCCCTCGAGGACGTAACGGCGGTCGTCGAGGGAGACGATCGCCTTGGTGTCGACCAGGCGCTCCTCGGGCCGGCGCGGGCGCTGGCGCTGCTGCTTCGGCGGCACGGAGTAGACCATCGTGTGGCCCTCCTCCCCCTGCGCCGGGCTCTCGCCCTGCCGGGCGGGCGGCTTGACGAGGCGCGTCTGGATGCCGAACTCGCCGAGTCGCAGCCGTTCGTCGACCTTGAGCTCCACCTCGGGCCGCGTCAGCAGCGCGTAGTCGTTGCGGCGAGCGTGCTCGAGGAGGTAGCCCGACAGCTCCTGGCCGAGCGAGCGCTCGTAACCCTCGATCCGCTCGTGGTCGGACGGCGAGAGCCACACCGTGTACTCGTTGGGCACGTAGACGCGCGAGACCGAGGCCGTCCTGTGGGCGTCCATCTCCTTGGCGAGCTTTCGGGCGATCTCGACCGGCTGGACCTGTGAGGAGAAGGCACGGCTGAAGACCCCTTCGACGAGGTTCTCGATCCGAGCTTCGAGGTTTCTTAGAACGCTCATTCAGGGTCAGGGCGAGGGCAGGCCGTCAGTGGCGGCACAATCCTAGAGGCCCGGTGCGAGTCCGGGCCCGGGTCGATCAGCGCGGGGTGCTCGTGCCCGGCAGGGCCGGGGCGAGGGCCTGAGCCCGGACGACCGGCGCGGCGCCCGCCACGATCAGCACGGCGGCGATGCCCGCTCCGGCGGCGACCAGCGGGCTCGGCGAGAGCGCGCCGAGGCCGAGGAGTCTCAGGCTGCCGTCGAAGGCCGCGCCCCACAGGAGCGCGCCGAGGAGTGCAAGCGACACGTGGGCGGCCCGTGCGAGCACGCCGATCGACCAAGCGGCGAGGGCGAACGCCGCGGCGGCGGCGATGGAGACCGGGTCGAGGAGCGGCGCGAGCACGCCGGTCGCAGCCGCGGCGGCGGAGTGCGTCCAGCCCGAGGGGGCGCGGTCGGCGAAGGGCAGCGCCGGACCCGCGCCGAGCGCGAGCGATGCGGCCGCAACCCACAGCCAGCCGAGCGCCCCGAGCATTGCTCGTTCGGCGCCGCGCCAGGCGTGCGCGACCGTTGCGGGCGCGGCAGTGGCCAGCGAGACCGCGCCGAGCGGAGCCGCGAGCACGGCCAGGACCGCGAGGGCGAGCGAGCTGCCGAACAGAACGGCGGGCAGCGTCAGGAGGCCGACAACGAGCGCGAGGCCCGGCAGCCCGGCGGGTCCTGCGAGCGCCGCCAGCGAGACGGCCAGGGTGGCCATGGCGAGCAGGCCGCCGCGAGCCGGACGCCACTCCCGGCGGGGCTCATCGGGCTCGGCGCGGCCGGGGACGAAGTGCTCGTCATCGAGGTCAGGAGCGGCCTCCTCGAGGACCTCCGCGAGGTCGTCGACGGTCGGCCGGTCGGCGTGATCGGCTCGCAGGGCGTCGTCGATCGCTGCAACGAGGTCCTCCGGCAGGTCGGGACGCACGGACGCCAGGCTCGGGAGCTCGGTGCCGATCCGGCGAGCGGTTGCCGCGGGCGTCCCGGCCGCGACCGGGTTGCGGCCGGCCCAGCACTCGTAGAGGGTGAGGGAGAGGGAGTAGACGTCGGAGGCCTCGGCCGCGCCCTCCCCCTCGGCCTGCTCGGGAGCCATGTAGGCAAGCGTTCCGAGCACCTCGCCGGGGGCGGTCAGGCTGGCCTCTCCCGCAATCGACGCGATCCCGAAGTCCATGAGCTTGGCGCGGGCGGGAACCGCGGCGAGGTCGACCATGATGTTCTGCGGCTTCACGTCGCGGTGGACGACGCCGCGGGCATGAGCGTGGGCGAGCGCGGAGCAGACGTCGGCGCCGACCCACGCGACCTCGCGGTCGGTCATGGCCCCCTCGGTCGCGAGGACGTCGAGCGGCTCGCCCCTGGCGAGCTCGGAGATCAGCAGGGCGCACCTTCCCTCGGCGCCGAACTCGTAGAGCGTCGCGATACAGGGGTGGTTGAGGCGCGCGGCCGCCTTGGCCTCGCGCAGGACGCGGCCGGCGTCGGCACCGTCGATCTCCTTCACGGCGACCTCGCGCTGCAGACGCTCGTCGAGGGCCCGGTAGACCGTGCCCATCCCCCCTGACCCGAGGCGCTCGATGAGCCTGAAGCGATCCATCGCCAGCTCTCCGACCATTCCGCCTCCGAGGTTCGCCGTGGACGGCGGTTGTCCTTCAGGGCCGGCCGGCGGCCGTGGAATGGGGAATCGGTCGTCTAGGCTCCGATGCAGGGGTAATACTCCCAACCGAGAAGAGCACCCCAGGGGAGCGATCTTGGCATTCCTCGACGAGGATCAACCGTATGCACCGCGCCGAGCGCCCGCCCCGCGGCGCCGCGGGCCCGAGCGCCAGCAGATAGCCGTCCGGCGCGGCATCGCGGTCGTCGTCGGCATCCTGATCCTGATCCTCCTGATCATCGGGATCAAGGGGTGTCTCAACGCTCGCAAGCAGCGCGGGCTCGAGAACTACGTCTCGGACGTCAACTCCCTCGTGACCTCCTCCGGCCAGCTCTCAGACGACTTCTTCAAGCAGCTCCAGAACCCCGGCGCCTCCGGCCTCGATCTGAAGGCCGCGATCGACAGCGACCGCGGGACCGCCGAGGGGCTGCTGACGCGGGCTCGGGACATCTCAGCTCCGGGCGAGGTCTCCGGCGCCAAGGGCACGCTGATCCTGGCCTTCCAGCTGCGCCTCGACGGGATCGCGGGCGTCGCGGCCGCGCTTGACGCGGGCGGCTCCGGGAAGGCGACGAGCGCCGCGGCGATCCGCGCCGTCGACCACATGAAGGAGCTCGTCGCCAGCGATGTGATGTTCATCCGCTCGAAGGACGCGACCGACCAGGCGCTGTCCGCCGCCGGGGTCAACGAGACCGTGAAGCCAAGCCTCTTCTTCAAGGATGCGCCGCGCTGGCTCGACCCGGCGCAGCTGGCGCCGCTCATCACGAGCTCCGGCGCGAGCAGCGTCGCCGGCACCGTCTGTCCGCCGAAGAAGGTGTGCGGTCTCGCCCTCTCCAGCACCGCGATCGGCGGGGCCACTCTGACCCCGGGCAGCCCGGCGACCGTCACGGGCACGTCGATCGACGTCTCCGTTCAGAACCAGGGCAGCGTCGATGAGTCGAACGTGCAGGTCAGCTCCACGCTGAGCGGCGGTGGCGGTGGCTCGGCCACCATCCCGACCCTGCCGGCCGGCGCCACCAAGACCGTGACCCTGAAGCTCAAGCCCGCGCCCAAGACCGGCGACTCCGGCACGCTCAAGGTGTCCGTGAAGCCGGTCCCCGGCGAGCACGTGGCGTCGAACAACCACTCCAGCTACCCGATCACCTTCGGTTAGCTAAGTTCGCCGCGATGAAGGTCGCCTACCTCGGCCCGGCCGGGACGTTCAGCGAGGACGCATTGCGCGCGGCGGCAGGGGAGGCGGCCGATGCCGTGCCGACCACCACCGTGCACGACGCGATTCAGGCCGTCGGCGAAGGCCGAGTCGACCTCGCCCTGGTGCCGTTCGAGAACTCGATCGAGGGCTCCGTGCGCTCGACGCTCGACGCGCTGGCCTTCGACGGGGACGCGGTGACGATCGTCGGTCAGCACGATCACCCGATCCACCACAGCCTCATCGCCCGGTCGGCGCTCGAGCCGGAGCGAATCGAGGTCGTGCTCTCGCATCCCCAGGTCCTCGCCCAGTGCGCCCGGTTCCTGCGCGAGGAGCTGCCCGAGGCGGAGGTCCGCGCCGCGTCCTCCAGCGCGGAGGCGATTCGCGCGGTGAGCCGCGAGGCCGCTCCCTGGGCCGCCCTCGGTGCCGGCTCGGCCGCCGCGCTCTAC
The DNA here is from genome assembly GCA_033856015.1 of Solirubrobacterales bacterium. Taxonomy (GTDB): domain Bacteria; phylum Actinomycetota; class Thermoleophilia; order Solirubrobacterales; family 70-9; genus JAWVFM01. The sequence continues at coordinate 5,988 of JAWVFM010000062.1, read as the reverse complement.
GGGTGCACGGTTCTCCGCGACACGGTCGAGGACGAGCCCGACAACGTCACCCGCTTCGTCTGGGTGGCGCCGGCCGGTTCGGTGCCCTCGGGAGACGGAGTGTGGCGCACGACCCTGGTCTTCTCGGAGCTGGGCGAGGATCACCCCGGGGCGCTCGTGGACGCGCTCACCGAGTTCTCGAGCCGCGCCGTCAACCTCACCCGGATCGAGTCGCGCCCACTGCGCCGAGGCCTCGGGCGCTACATGTTCTTCGTCGACCTGGAGGGCAAGCTCGACGAGGGCCCGGTGGCCGCGGCGATCGACGGGCTGCGAGGCAAGGCGGAGTCGGTACGGATCATCGGGAGCTACCCGGTGATGCGCGGGGTGCCAAGCCTGGAATAGCCGCGCGTGAGTGCGCGGCAGGCGCTTGTCCACCGCCTACAATCTTTCGTGAAATGGCGAGCCTCGGGGTAGCGGACCGGCGAAGGTCCGGCACCGGCCGTGCCGGTCCGCGGGTGGGTCCGGCGGCTCCGGCCCGCTCTCGAGGCGGCACGAGGGTTCTCGTCCTCAACGCCACGTACGAGCCGATCAACGTCTGCACCGTCCGCCGCGCCGCGGTCCTCGTCCTCAAGGACCGCGCCGAGGTGCTCGAGCCCGGCGACGGAACCCTGCGATCGGAGCGGATGACGATGCCACGGCCCTGCGTGATCCGTCTGGTCCGCTACGTCCGCGTCCCGCGCGACGTCCACCGGCGCAAGATCACCCGCAAGGCCGTGCTCGCGCGCGACGCCTGGACGTGCCAGTACTGCGGGCGCGAGGCGCACACCGGCCTCACGGTCGACCATGTGATCCCGCGCAGCCGCGGCGGCCAATCGGTCTGGGAGAACATCGTGGCGTCCTGCGCGCCCTGCAACCGCAAGAAGGGCAACAGGCTTCCGCGGGAGGCGGAGATGCACCCGCGCAACAGCCCGCGTGCGCCGGGCCCGACCGTGTTCATCCAGATCGCGAGCCCACGGGTTCCGCACGCCTGGACCGCGTACCTGCCCGCGATCGCCTGAGCTCGTCGGCCTGAGCTCGTCGGCGCGCTAGTCGGCGTCGACGACAGGGGAGTCGCCGTTGGACGAGCCGTCCTGGGTATCGGCGTCAGACGGCGCGTCCGCGGTGACCGGTTCGGCGACCGAGTCTGAGTCCGGGGCGTCCACGGCGCTGCCGGACTCGACGACGAGGGCGACCGCGCTGATCTGGTCGTCCTCCTTCATGTTCATCACGCGCACGCCCTGCGTCGCGCGCCCCATCTGCGAGATCCCCCCGGCCTTGGTGCGCTGCACCATGCCGTTCTGCGAGATGAAGAGCAGGTCCTGGTGCTCGCGGACGATCAGCGCACCGGCGAGCCCGCCCTTCTTCTCCACGAGCTTGATCGTCAGGACGCCCTTGGTCCCTCGCCCCTTCACCGGGTACTCGGATACCTGCGTCCGCTTGCCGTAGCCGTTCACGGTCACCACGAAGAGCTCGGAGTCGTCGCGGGCGATGTCCATCGCCAGCACCCGGTTCGCCTCGCGGCCGATCTTGCCGGCGACGTTCATCCCCTTGATGCCGGTCGTGTCGCGGCCCATCGATCGCACGACCTTCTCGGAGAAGCGCGAGGCGTGCCCGGACTTCGAGACGAGGAGGATGTCGTCGTCGCCCGAGGTCATGCGGACCTGGACGAGCTCGTCGCCGTCGCGGACCTTGATGGCGATGATCCCGTCGGCCTTGATCTTCGTGTTGTAGGCGAGGAACTCGGTCTTCTTGATCAGGCCCTTCGCGGTCGCGAAGACGAGGAACTTGTTCTCCTTGAAGTCCCGGGTCGGGATGACCGCCATCACCTTCTCGTCCTCGCGCAGGGGCAGCACGTTCACCAGCGCGCGGCCCTTCGCCGTCCGCGAGCCCTCGGGGAGCTCGTAGACCTTGAGGCGGTAGACCTTCCCGCGGTTCGTGAAGAACAGGAGGAAGTCGTGCGTCGAGCAGATGTGGAGGTGCTCGATGTAGTCGTCCTCCTTCAGGTCCATGCCCATGACGCCGACGCCGCCGCGGTGCTGCTGGCGGTACGTCGCGACGGGAAGGCGCTTGGCGTAGCCGGAGTGGGTGATCGAGATCACCATCTGCTGGTCGGCGATCATGTCCTCGATGTTCATGTCGCCCTCGAAGTAGATGAGCTCGGTCCGGCGCTCGTCGCCGTAGCGGTCGGCGATCTCGTCGAGCTCTTCGCTGATCAGGGCGTCGATCCGGGCCGGATCGCCGAGGATCACGCGAAGCTCGGTGATCTTGTCCATCAGCTCCTTGTGCTCGGCGCGGACCTTCTCGGACTCCAGCGCGGTCAGTCGCTGGAGGCGCATGTCCAGGATCGCCTGAGCCTGGACCTCGGTAAGGCCGAAGGTGTCGATGAGCCCCTGGCGAGCGTCGTCGGGATCAGCCGAAGCGCGAATCAGGTCGATGACCGCGTCGAGGTTGTCGAGGGCGACCAAGATGCCCTCGAGCACGTGGGCTCGAGCCTCCGCCTGGCGCAGCTGGTGCTGCGTGCGCCTGATGACCACCTCGCGCTGATGCGCGACGTAGTGCAGGATCAGCTCCTTGAGGCTGAGCGTCTTCGGGACGCCGTCGACCAGCGCCACCATGTTCACGCCGAACGACGTCTGCATCGGGGTGTGCTTGTAGAGTTGGTTCAGCACCACGGCGGCCGGGTCGCCGCCGCGCTTCAGCTCGATCACCAGCCGCATCCCCGAGCGATCGGACTCGTCGCGCAGGTCGGAGATGCCGTTGATCTTCTTCTCGCGGACGAGGTCGGCGATCTTCGTGACCAGTCCGCCGTCGCCGCCCTTCTTGACCATGTAGGGGAGCTCGGAGACGATGATCGCCTCCTTCCCCCCCTTCAACGGCTCGACGTGCGCGCGCGCGCGAACCTTGATCGAGGCGCGCCCGGATGCGTAGGCGTCGCGGATTCCCTCCATGCTCATCAGCCCGCCGCCGGGGAAGTCGGGGCCCTTGACGTGCTCCATCAACCCCGGCAGGTCGATGTCGGGATCGTCGATGTAGGCCTTCACCGCGCCGATCGTCTCGCGCAGGTTGTGCGGCGGGATGTTGGTCGCCATGCCGACAGCGATTCCCGCGGCGCCGTTGACCAGCAGATTCGGGAAGCGCCCGGGCAGTACGAGGGGCTCCTGCTGAGATTCGTCGTAATTGGGGCCGAAGTCCACCGTCTCCGCGTCGATGTCGCGCAGCAGCTCGGTCGTCAGGCGGGCGAGGCGGGCCTCGGTGTATCTCATGGCCGCCGGCGGGTCGTCGTCGATCGAGCCGAAGTTGCCCTGGCCATCCACCAGCGGGCTCCGCAGCGAGAAGTCCTGCGCCATCCGCGCCAAGGTGTCGTAGATGGCCGAGTCGCCATGCGGGTGGTACTTACCCATCACCTCGCCGACGATGAAGGCGCATTTGCGGTAGGCGCGGTTCGGCTGCAGGCCGAGGTCGTGCATCGCGTAGAGGACGCGGCGGTGCACGGGCTTCAGCCCGTCGCGCACGTCCGGCAGCGCCCTGCCGACGATGACGCTCATCGCGTAGTCGAGGTAGGACGTGCGCATCTCGCGCACCAGCTCGCGGTCTTCGATGCGCCCTGTCAGGGCGTCGAGTCCACCCTCCATCAGCTCAAGACCTCCTCAGCCGACCGCTCCGCGCTACACATCGAGGAACCGCACTTCCTTGGCGTGCTTCTCGATGAAGGCCTTGCGCGGCTCGACCTTGTCGCCCATGAGGTCGGCGAAGATCCTGTCGACGAGCGTGGCGTCCTCGACGGTCACGCGCTGGAGGGTTCGGCTCTGCGGGTCCATCGTGGTCTCGCGGAGCTGGTCGGCGTTCATCTCGCCGAGGCCCTTGAACCGCTGCATCGTGACCCCGTGGCGCGCCAGCTCGAGCACCGTGCGGCGCAGCTCTGCGAACGACTCCACGGTTGCCACGCGGTCGTCGAGGCGCACCGTGTACGGCGGCGCTCCGACCTGCCTGTGGAGGTCGGCGTGGACCTCCACGAGGTGGCGATACTCGCTGGATCCGAACAACGACGCAGGCAGCGAGTGAACCCGCGCCAGGCCCGACCGGCGGTGAACGGCCCGCACCTGTAGCTCGTCCGCCGACGACGACAGCAGGCTCGTCTCGAATCCCTCGGACTCCGGATCGTCGGCCTCGAGCACCTTCTTGGCGCCGGCGAGGGTCGCGGCGCCCTCGTCGAGGATCCGCGACTCGGAGAGGAAGGTGACGGCCTCGTGGCCGAAGTCCGCCCGCAGGGAGTCGCCCCAGCCCTCGTACTCCTTCAGGCGCCGGTTGAAGCGCTGCCACCGAGCGGCGGTCAGCTTGTGCTTCGCGCCGGAATCGTCCGTGAGCTCGAACCGCTCGAGCTTCTCGCGCAGCAGCAACTCCTCCAGCTCGGACTCCTTCTCGATGTAGGTCTCCCGCTTGCCGTTCTTCACCCTGTAGAGCGGCGGCTTGGCGATGTAGACGTAGCCGGCGTCGATCAGCTGCGGCATCTGCCGGTAGATGAAGGTCAGGGCCAGAGTGCGGATGTGGGCCCCGTCCACGTCGGCGTCCGTCGCCAGGATCAGCTTGTGGTAGCGCGCGTCCTCGAGCTTGAACTCGTCGTGGACACCGGTGCCGATCGCGGTGATGAGGTTCTGGATCTCCTGGTTGGAGAGCACCTTGTCGATGCGGCTCTTCTCGACGTTGATGATCTTGCCCCTCAGCGGCAGGACGGCCTGGGTGTTGCGATCGCGCGCCTGCTTCGCCGAGCCGCCCGCCGAGTCGCCCTCGACGATGAAGAGCTCGGCCAGGGCCGGATCGCGGACGGTGCAGTCGGCGAGCTTCCCGGGCAGCGTTGAGTTCTCGAGCGCCGACTTGCGGCGGGTCAGGTCTCGGGCCTTGCGGGCGGCCTGTCGGGCCCGGGCCGCGTCGACGGACTTCATGAGGATGCGGCGCGCGTCGGCGGGGTGCTCCTCGAGGTACTCGCCGAGCTTGCGGTTGACGGCCTCCTTGACGAGCCCCTCCACCCCCGGGTTGCCGAGCTTGGTCTTCGTCTGGCCCTCGAACTGCGGCTCGCGCAGCTTCACCGAGATCACCGCGGTCAGGCCCTCGCGAACGTCCTCGCCGCTCAGGTTCTCGTCCTTCTCCTTCAGCAGCCCCTTCTGACGGGCGTAGGCGTTGACGGTCCGGGTCAGCGCAGCGCGGAAGCCGGAGAGGTGCGACCCGCCCTCGTGGGTGTTGATGTTGTTGGCGAAGCTGAAGACCGACTCCTGGTAGCTCGAGTTCCACTGCATGGCAACCTCGACCGCGCCCTCGGAGGTCTCGCCCTCGAAGAAGATCGCCTTGCGGTGGAGCGGGTCCTTGTTCTCGTTCAGGAACGCCACGAAGTCGACGATGCCGCCCTTGTACTGGAAGGTCTCGCGCTCGCCGGCGCCGCGCTCATCGACGAGGTCGATCCGCAGGTCGCGGGTCAGGAACGCGGTCTCGCGCAGGCGCTCGGCGAGCGTCGCGTAGTCGTAGGAGACCTCCTCGAAGACCTCCGCGTCGGGGAGGAAGGTGATGGTGGTGCCGGTCTTCTTGCTCGCCGCGCCGCGCTTCAGGTCGCCCTTCGGCTCGCCGCGCTCGTAGTCCTGGGTCCAGATGTGCCCGTCGCGCTGGATCTCGAGGTGCAGGCGCTCGGAGAGCGCGTTGACGACAGAGACGCCGACGCCGTGCAGGCCTCCGGAGACCTTGTAGCCGCCGCCGTCCCCGAACTTGCCGCCGGCGTGCAGCGTCGTCAGCACCACCTCCGCCGCCGGGCGCTTCTCCTCGGGGTGCTCGTCGACTGGGATCCCGCGGCCGTCGTCGACGACCGTGACGCTGTTGTCGGGATGGATCGTGACCTCGATCCGGTCGCAGTAACCCGCCAGCGCCTCGTCGACCGAGTTGTCGACGACCTCGTAGACCAGGTGGTGGAGGCCGCGGGGCCCGGTC
>JAWVFM010000061.1:0-4182 GCA_033856015.1 Solirubrobacterales bacterium | reverse complement strand
GTAGGCGGTCGCCATCTCGAACGCCGCGCGCGAGATGCCCGTCGCCATCGCGGCGACGCCGGGGCGCGTGCGGTCGAGGACCATCATCGCGAGCTTGAAGCCCTTGTTCTCCTCGCCCAGGAGGTTCGCGGCCGGGATCTCGGTCTCGTTGAACGTGATGGTCGCGGTGTTCGAGGCCCGCTGGCCCATCTTGTCTTCCTTCTTGTCGACGATCACGGTGTCGTCCTTGGGGACCACGAAGGCGCTGATGCCACGGTGGCCCGCCTCCTTGTCGGTCTTTGCGTAGACCGTGAACCAATCGGCGTAGCCGCCGTTGGTGATGAAGCACTTGGAGCCGTTGATGACGTACTTGTCACCCTTCTTCGTGGCCGTGGTCTTCATTCCCGAGACGTCGGAGCCGGCGTCCGGCTCGGTGAGGCAGAACGAGGCGAGCTTGGGCTCCTCGGTGAGCATGCCGAGGAACTCCTTCTTGACCTCCTCGGAGCCGCCGAGCGCGACCGGCGCCCCGGCGAGGCCGTTTGCGGTCAGGCTCGTGCCGATGCCGGAGCATCCCCAGCCCATCTCCTCCTCGATCAGCGTGCCGGAGAGGTAGTCCAGCCCCGGGCCGCCGTAGGCCTCCTCGATGTGGGTGTTCATGAGCCCGACTTCCCAGGCCTTGTCGATGATGTCCTGGGGCCAGGTGCCGTCCTTGTCGTACTCCCACGCGACCTTGCGAATCTCCTTCTCGGCGAAGTTGTGGGCCAACTCGCGCAGGTCCTTCTGCTCGTCGGTGAGGGTGAGATCAACCACTGCTTCGGGGCTCCTTCGTCGTAAGGTTCTTGCCATTGACTGATCAGTCAATCAAGGGCCATGAAGGATAGCGAAGCAAGGGCGGCTCGGAGGCGGTAACGGCACGCGTCCAGGACGTTCTACCCTTGGGCTCGTGCCGGTTCTCGCCCTCTCGAACGGCGACGTCATCCTGATCATCGTCTTCGTGGCGATCCCGATCGGGCTGCTGAGCTTTGCGCTCGGAGCCAAGGGTGCTTTCGACGAGATCGGCAAGGGCCCGTTCGCGATGGATCACGACCCGGTGGCATCGGAGTCGACCGGCCCGCTCCCCACCACGCCGGCGGCGCGCGAGGCCGAGATCCGCCAGATGCTGGAGGCGAAGGCCTACCGCCAGCAGGCGCGTGGCGCCGCGCCGCTCGACGTCGACGCGGAGCTCCAGCGGCTGCTGGAAGCGCCTGCGGCGACCACGATTCACGACGCCGCCCTGCGCGCCGAGGTCCGTGACCTGGTCGTGGCCCGCAACCACCGCCGCGTGCGCCAGGGCAAGGACCCGCTCGACGTCGAAACGGAGATCGAGCGCCAGCTGCGCGACCTCGAGGGCCTCGGGCAATGACGGCCGGCTGCCAATAGGATTCGTCCATGACGCCCGAGACCGAAAGCCACATCGTCGAGGTCGATGACCTTCTCCTCCGGCCCGGGACCTACTTCAACCCCCAGACCGAGGTCGTGGTGGTCGTCGACGACTCCCCCTCGGTCGACCAGGAGATCTTCAACGTGGAGGCCTACGAGGGGGCCGACTGGGTGCGGATCTCCGACGAGGTGCCGATCGACGAGGACGCGCTCGACATCACCCTCCAGGCGTTTCAGACCGCCTACCACCCGGGTGCCGCCGACTCCGTCTCGGAGACCGCTCTCGAACAGGGGGACGCGGAGTACGACGACGGCGAAGAGGGTCAGGATCCGGGCCGCGAGGACCCCGCCGAATGAGCGACTACACGGTCGTCAAGCGCGAGGACGCCTTCGATGCGATGGCCGAGTACCCCGGCTTCGGCGAGATGCGCTTCTTCACCTCGGCCGCGGACGCCGAGCAGGTCGCGATCAGCTGGCGCTCGATGCCGCCCGGCACCGGCGGACGCGGCTCCTACGGGCACCGGCATCGGACCCAGGAGGAGATCTATCTCGTGACGAGCGGAACGCTCACCTTCAAGGTCGGCGACGAGGAGTTCGAGGTCGGACCTCACACCGCGGTTCGGGTCGCCCCCGACGCGTTTCGCTCGATTCACAACGACTCCGACGTCGACGCCGAGCTGGTGATCTGCTCGGTGCGCGCGGAGAACATGGACGGCGAGACGGAGACCACCCCGGACTTCTGGCCCGAGCCGGACTAGCCGCCTGTGCTCGCGGAGGGCGACACGGCTCCGGACTTCACGCTGCCCGACCAGAACGGCGCTGATGTCGCGCTGGGCGACCTGAAGGGCGAGACGGTCGTCCTCTACTTCTACCCGCGTGCGGACACGCCGGGGTGCACGACGCAGGCATGCGGCGTGCGTGACCGCTCGGCCGACTACGCGAAGGCCGGGGTGCGGGTGCTCGGCGTCTCGCCTGACCCCGTGAAGGCGATCGAGAAGTTCGCGACGAAGTACGACCTGGGCTTCACGCTCCTCGCCGACGAGGATCACGCGGTCGCCGAGCGGTACGGCACGTGGGTCGAGAAGAGCATGTACGGGCGCAAGTACATGGGCGTCCAGCGCGCGACGTTCATCATCGACGCCGGCGGCAAGATCGCCAAGGTGTTCCCGAAGGTGAGCCCGAAGACCCACGACGACCAGGTGCTGAAGGCTCTACGCGAAGCCGAAGACCAGCGCCAGTAGCCCGTAGACCGCAAGGAGCTGGGCGCCCTCGAACCAGGTGGACTCACCCTCGCTCGCCACGTAGTTCGCGATCAGGGCGGCGAACAGCATTGCGCCGACCTCCAGGCCGTTGAGAACGAACGGCATCGGGCCGGGCCCGATGAAGAACGACGCGATCACGAGCACGGGGCCGACGAAGAGCCCGATCTGGGCGCTCGACCCGATCGCGATGTTGATCGAGAGGTCCATCTTGTCCTTGCGGGCGACGACCACGGCGACCCAATGCTCGGCGGCGTTGCCCACGATCGCGACGATGATCGCGCCGATGAAGAACTCGGAGAGGCCGATCGTGTGGGAGGCGGCGGTGATCGAGTGGACCAGAACCTCGGACATGATGCCCACGGCGATCCCGGCGATCGCGAGCATGCTCACGGCCTGACGAACGCTCCAGCCGAGCGCCTGATCCTCGGCGGCGAGCTCGTCCGGCGGGTTGAAGAGCCGTCGGTGCGTCTTCAACGAGAAGAACAGGCCGACCGCATAGGTAGCGATCAGGACGATCGAGATCGCCAGTGAGAGGTGCTCGATGGTGCCGCCGAAGCTGACGTGCTGGTCGCCGGGCAGCGGTAGCGGGTCCCCGTGGACGAGCTGAAAGACGGCGGGCATCGCGGCGGCCGCGGCGGCCACCAGCAGCATGGTGGTCTGGACGTTCGCGGCGGTGCGGTCGAACGTCTGCTTCTCGCGGCCGATCCCGCCGAAGAGCATCGAGGCTCCCATCACGAGCAGCACGTTCCCCATGACGGAGCCGACGAGCGTGGCCTTCACGACCTCGTGAAGTCCCTGCCCGAGCGCGAAGAGGGCGATGATCAGCTCGGGCGCATTCCCGAAGGTGACGTTCAGGAGGCCGCCGATCCCGGGCCCGGCACGCGCCGCGAGCTCCTCGGTCGCGGTGCTCATCAACGAGGCCGTGGGGACGATGCCGAGCGCAGCCGTGAAGAAGACGGCGACGTCTGACGCATCCGCGGCCTGCAGGATTATCGCCAGCGGGATGAACGGGACCAGCAGGTACGGCCACCCCGGGCCGAGGAAGAAGGACCTGTCGACGCGGCGCAGCAAGCCCCGGACCTTAGAGGCTGGTCAGGCGCGCCCGCGCCCTCTTCAGCGCTGGGCTACTTGAGGAGCGCCAGGCACTTGTTGGCCGCGGCGGCATTCCCCGACTGCGAGGCCTGCAGCACGCATTTGGCGTACGCCGCCTGCGCCGCGGAGGACGGCGAGGAGGAGGACGTGCCCGACCCGGACGAGCCTCCGCTCGAGCCTGGCAGCGAGGACGTCCCGCCGCCGAGCTGGCCGAGGATGCCGGCGCCACCGAGCTGCTGCTGAAGGTCGGAGAGCGGCTTCGGGTTCGAGGGCGCCGCGATCGTCTGCGGCTGGTTGACGTTGGACACCGAGATCGACAGATTCAGCTTCAGGTCGCTGATGCCCTGCGCGGCGGCCGGCGGCGGCTGGATCTCGAGCGAGACGTCGAGCTTGCGCAGCAGGTGGTCGTCGGTGCCCGAGTAGACGTCGA
>JAWVFM010000060.1:0-4326 GCA_033856015.1 Solirubrobacterales bacterium | reverse complement strand
GGCCTCGCCAACCGCCTGCTCGCTCGGCGGGCGGTTCGCGTCTGTCTGGCGTTCGAGATCCCCGGACGCGACGGCGATCGCTACCTGGTCACCGGTCGGCCGGTTCCCGCGGCGATTGCCGGCGCGGATCGCGGCGCGGCGCGTGAGCGCTTCGGGATCGCCGCCGACGCTCGCTGCCTCCTGGTCTTCGGGGGAAGCCAGGGCGCCCGCTCGATCAACCTGTGGGCGCTCGATGCATTCGTCGGGGGCGACGGGACGCCGCCGGTTGCGAGTGGGCGCGACTACCACGTGCTCCACATCGCGGGCTCGCGCGACTACGAGCTCGCCCTCACGCGGCGCCGCGAGGCGTCCGGAGTCGAGCGCTACACCCTCCTCGAGTACGAGCCCAGCCTCGCGGACTCCCTTGCGGCGTCCGACCTGGTGCTGGCTCGCTCGGGTGGCTCGGTCTTCGAGCTCGCCGCCGCCGGGCGCCCGGCGATCCTCGTGCCCTACCCGTTCGCGACGGCACGCCACCAGCAGGCCAACGCCGAGTGGATGGCCGGCGCCGGCGCCGGAGTCGTGGTCGCCGACGACGAGCTCGACCCGGCGGCGGTCGCCTCGCTGGCCGGCGAGATCCTGGCCGATACGCCCCGGCTGGAGGCGATGTCCCGTGCCTCGCTCTCCCTGGCTCGCCCCGACGCCGCGGAACGGATCGCCGGCGAGCTGCTGGGGGCCATCTGACCCATGGCCGACCTCGAGAGCCGCAAGCTTCACTTCATCGCGATCGGCGGCGCGGGGATGAGCGGCCTGGCGCTGGTCGCACACGCTCGTGGCGCGCAGGTGAGCGGCAGCGACCGCGCTGAGAGCTCCTACCTGAAGCGGCTGGCGGCGGCCGGGCTCGAGCCGCGGGTGGGGCATGACCCGGACGCCGTGCCGGCCGACGCGGAAGTCGTGGTCTCCACGGCGGTGGGTGAGGACAACCCGGAGCTCATCCGGGCACGCGAGCGCGGCCAGCGCGTCATCCACCGCGGCGAGCTCCTTGCGGAGCTCTGCGCCTCCAAGCGGTTGCTCGCGGTGGCCGGGACGCACGGCAAGACCACGACCGCCGGGATGCTCGTCCACGCTCTGCGCGCCATCGGGGCCGATCCCGCGTTCTTCCTCGGGGGCGAGCTGCCCGACGCCGCCGGCGACGGCGACCCGGCGAACGCCGGGTGGGGGAGCGGCGACTGGGTGGTGGCCGAGGCTGACGAGTCGGACGGAAGCTTCCTGGAGCTTCGCCCGGAGGTCGCCATCGTCACCAACGTCGAGCTCGACCATCACGCCCGCTGGCACTCGCGGCGTGAGCTCCTCGAGGCGTTCCGCGACTTCGTCGTGCCGGCACGTGGGCTGGCGCTCGGAGCCGCGGCGGAGCTGGACCAGGTTGCCGCGGCGGCCGGCGAGCGCGAGGTCGTCCGCTTCGACGCGGTGACGCCCGGGCCGGAGCAACTCGAGCTCGCCGTCCCCGGCGCCCACAACCAGGCGAACGCACGCGGGGCGATCGCTGCCGCCGGGCTCTGCGGCTTCGACACAGATGGGTTCGCGGCCGCGCTCGGCAGCTTCCCGGGCATGGTCCGTCGGCTCGAGCGCAAGGGACGGCACCGAAGCGGCGCCCTCGTCTACGACGACTACGCGCACCACCCGACCGAGGTCGAGGCAGGCCTTGGCGCCCTGCGCGAGCTGGAGCCCGGCCGGCTCGTCGCCGTCTTCCAGCCGCACCTCTACTCGCGCACCAAGGCGCTGGCGGCGCGCTTCGGGCGGGCGCTGGCCGCGGCTGACGTCGTGGGGGTGCTCGACGTTTACGCGGCACGCGAGGAGCCGGTCGGCGCGCTGGCGGGCGTCAGCGGCCTAGACGTGGCCAGGGCGGCCGCCGACCACTCCGGTGGCCGGGAGGTGATGTGGCTCCGCGAGCCGGACACGGCCCGGCGCCGCCTTGACGCGATGCTCAGGCCGACCGACTTGCTGGTGACGATCGGCGCCGGAGACGTCTACGTCGTCGCCGACGCCCTGGTGGAGGAGGCCGCGTGAGCGACGGCCGTTCGCCGCCGGCCGGCGTTCAGCGCGATCACCCGCTCGAGCGGCTGACGACCGTCCGGGCGGGAGGCAGGGCCGATCTCTTCGCCCGTCCGAACACCGAGGCGGAGCTCGTCACGCTGCTCGGCTGGGCTAAATCGGAGGGCGTCGAGGTAGGAGTGGTCGGCTCGGGATCGAACCTCCTTGTGTCTGATGAGGGTTTTCGCGGCATGGTCCTGAAGCTCGACGGCGAGCTGGGCGCGATTGAGCGCCAGGACGAGCGGATCCTCTGCGGCGCCGGCGCGCGTCTTCCGTCGGCGGCGGCCAAGGCAGCGAACTGGGGCCTCTCCGGCCTGGAGTTCGGCATCAACATCCCGGGCACCGTGGGCGGCGCCGTCAGGATGAACGCCAACGCCTACGGGGGCCAGCTCGCCGAGGTGCTGGAGTGGGTCGGGGTCTGCACCGCCGAGGGGGCGGAGCGCCGCACGCCGGAACAGCTCGGCTTCTCCTACCGCCAATCGAACCTGGAGCCCGGCGAGGTCGTCTCGAAGGCTTCCTTCGGCCTGCACCACGGTGACGTCGCGGCGATCAAGGCGACGCTTGCCGGCATGCGCGACAAGCGGCGCGAGGCGCAGCCGTCCGGCATCAAGACGTTCGGGTCGACCTTCAAGAACCCAGACGACCCGCGCGCCGAGGGGCGCTCCGCGGGGCAGCTCCTCGAGGCCGCCGGCTGCCAGGGCCTGCAGGTCGGTGGCGCCCGCTTCTCGCCCAAGCACGCGAACTTCGTCGAGAACACGGGCGACGCCACGACTGCGGACGTCCTCGCGCTGATGGCCGAGGGCCGCAGGCGGGTCCGCGAGCGCTTCGGGGTCGCGCTCGAGCCGGAGGTACAGGTGCTTGGAACAGTCGAGTGGCCGGCCGAGCTGGCAGGGACGTCGTGAAGCCGAACGGCGCGTCAACCGCCGCGGGCCGGCGTCGCGTCGCGGCGCGAGCGGGATCGGGATCGGGAGCGAGCGCGCCGCGCCCGAAGCCTCCCGCCGCCGTCCGCAGCAGCGCGAAGAAGCCTGCCGCGAAGCGGCCGAAGCTTGCCAAGCCAACCAAGGCCGCCAAGCGCCCGGCGGGGAAGAAGACGGTGCGGCGCCCGTCTCCGAGCGGATCGCGCCGGCCGGTCGCGGCCGGCGGGCCAAGCCTGGCGGAGCGCCTGCCGAGCCTGCCGCGCGTCTCGTTGCCGGCATTTCGACTGCCGCGTCCGAGCCTCCCGCGCATCGGTGAGCTTCGGTTGCCGCGTCCCAGCCTTGCGCGCATCGCCGAGCTGCGACTCCGCCGCCTGCTCGTGATCGCCGCGGTGGCGGCGGCCGCCCTCTTCGCGTTCTACTACGGCTGGTTTCGCGACTCGTCGCTCGTCTCCGTGAAGCACGTGACCGTTGAAGGTGTCGCGGCGCCGGAGGGCGATCAGGTCGTGGCGGCCCTGACGGACGCGGCGAAGGGGATGAGCACTCTCAACGTCGACGAAGGCCGCCTGAGCGCCGCGGTCGCCGGCTTCCCGATCGTCGCCGGCGTGAGCGCAGCCCCCAGTTTTCCCAGCGGGATGACCATCACCGTCACCGAGCGCCCGCCTGCGTTGATCGCGAGCGACGGCAGGAGCGAGGTCCCGGTCGCGGGCGACGGGACGATCCTGTCCGGGGTGGACCTTCCGAAGAGCCAGGCGGCCAAGTTGCCGGTCCTGGCCGTTCAGCACGTCCGCACGAGCGGCCGCCTGGCCGGGACGCCGCTCTCCAAGGCGCTGGTCATCGGCGCCGCGCCGGCGCCGCTTCGACCTCTGATCGAGGGCGCGAAGATCGAGCCCGGGACCGGTGCCGTCGTGACGATGAAGGGCGGCTTCCGGGTCGAGTTCGGGTCGAGCGCTCAGGCCGCCCGCAAGTGGGCCGCCGCCGCGGCGGTTCTCGCCGATCCCCAGCTCCACTCGCTGACCTACGTCGACGTCCGCATTCCGAAGCGACCGGCGGTCGGCGGCTCCTGATGCGTCAGGCGCCAGAGCGCGCAACCCTCAACTAAGTGTCGAGAGTTTCGCGCCGGGGGAAAACTCTAGACTTTAGGTCGAGAGTTTCCCGGTTGCACGATTCCGTGCCGCAACCCGGGGCCTGGATTGACAGGGGCCCGCCGATGTCGTACGGTCACGTGCAGAGTCAGGGATGGGTTGAGGACAAACCCTCGACTATCCCTTCACTCTCGGACGTCAAGCAGCCGAGAGTCAGGCGAGAGAAAGCGGTCAAGCAAGCATGGAGTCCTCGTACCTCG
>JAWVFM010000059.1:0-2840 GCA_033856015.1 Solirubrobacterales bacterium | reverse complement strand
TCGCCGCTGGAGCTCCGCGAGCGGCTCGCGCTGCCGGAGGGCCGCGCGGTCGGCGTGCTGCGTGAGCTCACCGACACGTCCGAGATTCAGGAGGCGGCCGCGATCTCCACCTGCAACCGCACCGAGCTCTACCTCTACGCCTCCGATCCCGTGAACGCCGAGTCGTGGGCGCTTACGGTCCTCGCGCGCGAGGCTGACACCCGTCCCACCGAGCTGATGGGCCACCTCTACTCGCTGCACGGCATCGAGGCCGCGGAGCAGCTCTTCTCAGTCACCGCCGGGCTCGACTCGATGATCGTCGGCGAGGCCGAGATCCAGGGCCAGGTGAAGCGCGCGTACGAGCTCGCACTCGTGGAGGGCGCCACCGGGCCCGTGCTCAACCGCCTCTTCCGCGGCGCCCTCAGCGCCGGGAAGCGAGCCCGCGCGGAGACCGGGATCTCCGCGGGGGCGCTCTCGATCCCGACCGTGGCGGTCGAGCTCGCGCAGCGAGCGCTGGGCGACCTCGCCTCGCGCCGCGTCCTCGTGGTGGGCGCCGGCGAGACCGCCGAGCTCACGGCGCGCTCTCTCGCCGCCCGCGGCGTCGAGGCAGTGTTCATCGCCAACCGCCGCTACGACCGTGCCATCGGGCTCGCCGAGCGCTTCGGCGGAGCGGCGGTGCGCTTCGAGGAGCTCCCCGAGCAGATGCAGGAGGCGGACATCGTCGTCTCCTCGACGAGCTCGCCGCACAGCATCATCGAGCTGGAGGCGCTGAGCGAGGTGATGGAGGCGCGTGGCGGGCGGGCGCTCCTGCTGATCGACCTCGCCGTGCCGAGAGATATCCAGGCTGCTTGCCGCGACATCCCGGGCGTGACCCTCCACGACATGGACGACCTCCAGGCCCTCGTCGAGCGAAACGCCTCCGGCCGCGAGGCGGAGGCTCGCCGCGCGCAGGCGCTCCTGCGCAGCGAGCTCGGCCGTTTCGAGCGGTGGATGGCGACCCAGGACACGGTTCCGACGGTGGCCGCGCTGCGGCGGCGCGCCGACGCGGTGGTGGACGGCGTCCTGGCCGAGAACGAGTCGCGCTGGGAGAGCCTGTCGGATGCCGACCGCCGGCGGGTGGAGGCGATGGCGCGCGCGGTCGCGTCGCGGCTTCTCCACGAGCCGACGCTGCGGGTCAAGCGGGCTGCGGGCGACGACGACGCGTACACGTACGTCAACGCCCTGCGCGAGCTGTTCGGCCTGGATCGCGACACGGCTCCCATCGAGGACGCCGACGCCGAGGTCCGGCAGCTCCACGCCCGCCGCGAGCCGTGAGGCTCGCCACACGCGGCAGCGCGCTCGCGCTGGCGCAGGCCGAACAGGTCGCCGCGGCGCTCGGCGGCGCAGAGATCGTCGTCGTCCGTTCCCGCGACGGTGAGGTCGGGGACAAGTCGCGCTTCACTAGCGCGGTCGAGGATGCGCTCGTCGCCGGGGAGGCGGACCTCGGAGTTCACTCCGCGAAGGACGTCCCGGGCCAGCTGGCCGACGGCTTGGCGCTGGTCGGCGTGGCCGGGCGGGAGGCGGTGGAGGACGTCTGCGTCGGCGGGGCCACCTCGATTGCCGAGCTGTCAGTCGGCGCCAACATCGGCACCGCGAGCCTGCGCCGTCGCTCGCAGCTCCTCGCCCTGCGCCCGGACCTTCAGGTGAGCGAGCTGCGCGGCAACGTCGACACCCGGCTCGCGCGCATCGAGGCGGGCGACTTCGACGCGATCGTCCTGGCCGCCGCCGGCCTGCGCCGGCTTGGCCGCGGCGATCAGGCCGGGTTCGACTTCGCGATCGAAGCGATGGTCCCGGCTGCCGGCCAGGGCGCCCTTGCCCTCGAGGGGCGCGCCGGCGATCGCCACGCGGGCGACGCGGCGAGCGCCATCACGGACGCGACTGCGCTCACCGAGGTCATGGCCGAGCGGGCGGCGGTCGCCCAGCTCGACGCGAGCTGCGCCACCCCGGTCGGCGTCTGCGCCCGCGCCGACGGCGATGTGCTGTCCATCCATGGCTACGCCGGGCTCCCCGACGGCTCGGAGTGGGTGCGCGACCAGGTGGTGGGACCCACAGACGATCCGGTTTCCCTCGGCGCTGAGCTTGGGCGGCGGATGCTCGCCGCGGGCGCAGGGGACATCCTCGAGCGGGCGGCGCTCGCGTGAGCGCGCGTCCTGGAGTCGTCTACCTCGTCGGGTCCGGGCCCGGGGATCCAGGCCTGATGACCGTGCGCGCCGCCGAGTTGATCGCGAGCGCCGACGTGGTCGCCCACGACCGCCTCATCCCTCCCGGCGTTCTGGCCGGCGCCCGCGCGGACGCGCTGGTCATCGACGTCGGCAAGGCCTCCGGGCACGACGATGGTCGCCTCGACGCGACGGCCGCCCAGCGGGGAATCGAGGCGGTCCTCGTCGAGCACGCGCAGGCGGGCCGCAGCGTGGTGAGGTTGAAGGGCGGCGACCCATTCGTCTTCGGCCGCGGCGGCGAGGAGGCGGAGGCGCTGCGCGCCGCCGGAGTGCCGTTCGAGGTCGTCCCGGGCATCACTGCCGGCGTCGCCGTCCCGGCGTACGCCGGCATCCCGGTCACCCACCGCGAGGACGCGTCCGCGGTCGCCTTCGTCACCGGACACGAGAACCCAGCCAAGGAGGGCTCCGCCCTCGATTGGGAGGGCCTGGCGCGCTTTCCAGGGACGCTCGTGCTGTACATGGGGGTCCGCAACCTCGCTGACATCGCGGCGCGCCTCGTCGCCGCCGGCCGGGACGCCGCTGAACCCGCTGCGGTGATCGCGAGCGGCACGCTGCCCGCGCAGCAGAGCGTCTTGGCCCCCCTCGGCGAGATCGCCGCCGCCG
>JAWVFM010000058.1:0-3302 GCA_033856015.1 Solirubrobacterales bacterium | reverse complement strand
CGCCGAAGGTCTCGAGCGCCCAGCCGATCGCCTCCTCGGCGTGCATCGCCTCGACCTTCGCGGCGATCTCGTCGGGGTCCACCGCGACGCCGCCGATCGTCGGCACCTTGCCGTTCGAGGTTCCGTTCCCGTTTGCCCCGTAGGTCTCGGCGTCCTCGTGAAGCGGCCTCGGCCTGGTTGTCTGAAGGCTGCTCATATCGCGCACTCGCCCTCACCGCGCTCGACCTTGTAGGGCTCGGAGCGGCTCCAGTCGATGAACTGGTCGAGGGTGGCGAGGCTGAACTCGGCCGGCAGCGAGAGGTCCTTCACCTCGGACTCGAAGCGCTCGGGGCCGACGCGCTCGACGAAGGCGTTGAACTCCTCGTCGTCGTCGCGCTCGCCCTCGTAGAGCTTGAGCCAGCGCTCGACGGCGTCCGGGACTCGCTTCGCAGGGAGGCGGGACTTGAGACGGTGGCCGTAGACGACCTCGCCGCCTTGGTAGTTGCCGCCGACGTGCGGGATGTAGGCGGGCATTGTGCGGCCGCTCACCTTGAGCGAGGCGCCGTAGAAGCCGATGTTCGCGATGTGGTGCTGGCTGCAGCCGTTCGGGCAGCCCGACATCTTGATCTTGACGCGCCGCGTGAGCGGGTCCGTGATCTCGAGCGACTCGAGGCGCTCCTGGAGCGCCTGGTTGAGGCCCATGGACGCGGTGATCCCGAGCTTGCAGCTGTCCGTTCCGGGGCAGCTGACCACGTCGGTGATCTCGCTCGGCCCGGCCTCGTTCAGCCCCAGCTCCCCGAGGCGCACCCAGAGGTCGTAGAGCGCTTCGTCGCGCACCCAGCGCAAAACGAGGTTCTGCTGAACGGTGGTGCGCGCGTAGCCACCGGTGAAGTCCCGCATGATGGCGGCGAGGCCCCGAAGCTGCTCGGGGGAGAGATCGCCGCGGGTGATCTTCACGGTCACCGCCGAGAAGCCGTCCTGGCGCTGCGGGCGCGCGTTCGCGGTCGCGAAGCGCTCGAACTCCGACCGGTCGCCGTTCGGGCTGGTGGGAGCGGCCGGAATCGCCGGGGCATTGCCCTCCTCGTCGTGCTCGAGGAGCAGGTGGTCGATCGTGAAGTCGCCCTCCGCGACCCAGTCGCCCTGCAGCTCCTCCTCCACCATCTCGCGGAAGGCGTCGATCCCGATCTTGTCGATCAGGACCTTGATGCGGGCGCGGGCGCGGTTGACCCGCAGCCACTCCTGGCGGTCGAAGAGGCGGAAGACCGCCTCGGAGACCTTGAGGTAGTCACCGTTGTCGAGCTCGACGAAGTCGTAGAGCGTCGGAGCGACGCGCGGCATGATCGACGTCCCGCCGCCGACGCGGATCTCGACGCCGCGGACGCCGTCGCGGATCCTCGGGATGAAGCCGATGTCGTGGATCCCGGTGATCGCGACGTCCTCGTCGGTGGCCGTGAACGCCGTCTTGACCTTGCGCGGCATGAGCTGCGTGACCGGGTGGCGGACGAAGTAGCGGACGTACGCTCCCGCGTACGGGGTGATGTCGAAGAGCTCGCCCTCGGTGACGCCGGCGTATGGGTCGCCGGTGACGTTGCGCACCGTGTTTCCGCAGCCCTCGCGGGAGGACAGGCCGGAGTCCGAGATCCGCCGGATGAGCTTGGCGGCGTCGGGGAGGGGGACGTGGTGAATCTGGATGTTCTGGCGCGTCGTGACGTGGCCCTTCTTGAGCGGCGCGTACTCCTCGATGACGTCGGCGAACGTCTCCATCTGCTCGGGCGTGATCCCGCCCATCGGCAACTTGACGCGGATCATCTGGACATCGGGCTGGCGCTGGCCGTAGACGCCCTGCTTCAGCCGGAAGCCGATGAACTTGTCTTCCTGGATCTGTCCATCCAGGAACTTGCCGGCCTCGGTGTCGAAGTCCTCGAACTCGCGCTCGAGGATCGGGATCACGTGACCCGGGACGTCCGAGTAGACCTCGGGGTTCTCGAGGGACCCCAGGCGACCCTTGCGGGTCTGCGTCTTTTCACGGTCGACGTCGAGCCCGTGCTCGGCCTCGACGCGCTCGGTGGCGCTGCCTGCGTGTACGGCGCTCGGCTCCACACAGGAAGTATTACAGAATTCCCAAAAATCCTGATGGGGATTAGGGTCTTTATGTCCCCCAGCCTGGTGGGGAAGGGGTTTGAGCCCTAGTCGACGTCGCTTCCTTCGACGACAAAGGCAACGCGCACGTGTGCCCGGTACTCGTCGAGGTTGTCGCCGCGGATCCCGGTCGAGACGATGTCGACCGCGCGGATGTTCCTGAGCGATCCCTGCGCGGACTTCATCGCCTGTACCGCCGCGTCGTCCGTGGACGTCTTGGAGCTACCGACGAGCTCGATGATCTTTACGACTGCCACTGTGCACTCTCCTTTTTGGTCTCTAAGCCTTGCTCCAGCGCGACTCGCCCCAGCCGCCCCCGCCTACTTGACGCGCCGCGATGCCGTCGTGAAGGGCCGCGGCTTGCCACGCGCTACGCGACGGCCGGGCGTGGGCGACGGGCGCCGTGTCCGCGATGAAGCGCTCGACCGCGGCGACGACGGCAGCGGCCTCGGTGGCGGACGCATCCGCCGAGAGCATCTCGATCCGCGGACGCGGGGGCCGGCGCTTGCCGTTCGCGCTCACCGGGTCACTCTAACCTCCACGCTGTGCCAAGCGTCCCCGTCCTCGACTCGAACGCGGTCTTCAGCGCGGTGAGCGCAAGCGAAGCCGTCGCGGCGACGCGCGAGGCGTTCGAGAAGCACGCGCGGGGCGAGTGGGTGATGCCCCCGAAGGTGTACGTGGACGCCCCGCCGCACGGCGACTTTCGTGCGATGCCGGCCCGCGGCGACGGGCTGGCGATCCTCAAGTGGGTGACGTCGTTTCCGCATAACAGCGAGCGCGCTCTGCCCGCGGTCGCCGGCGCGCTCCTCGTCTCGAGCGCCGACACGGGCGAGCTCCTCGCGATCATCGATTGCGCCGCCATCACCTCCCTGCGAACGGGCGCGGCGGCCGCCGTCTCCGCCCAGGCGCTCGCGGCTTCCGAAGCGTCGAGCGTCGGGATCATCGGCTGCGGGGTGAACGGGGCCTGGGCCGCCCGCTGCCTTCAGGCCGCGGGCTTCGGCCCCGGCATGTGCTCGGACCCTCGCGCCGAGGCCGCCGCCGCGCTGGCGTCGGAGTTCGGGTGGCGAGCCGGGTCTCGTGAGGAGGCCGCCTGTCAGGACATCGTCGCGACCGTCACCCCGGGCGAGAGCCCGGTGATCACGGTGGCGGACCTGCGGCCCGGCCAGCACCTCGCCGTCCTCGGC
>JAWVFM010000057.1:0-3285 GCA_033856015.1 Solirubrobacterales bacterium | reverse complement strand
TGGAACGGGTGGTGGGGCCCCGAGCCGCCCTACCGCTGCGACACCTACGTCCTGACCCACCACGCGCGCGAGTCCGTCGAGATGCAGGGCGGGACCACCTTCCATTTCGTCACTGACGGGATCGAGTCGGCCATGGAGCAGGCCCGGGCGTCCGCCGGCGACCGGGACATCTCGATCGCGGGTGGCGCGAGCACCGCTCAGCAGTATCTGCGCGCCGGAATGATCGACCAGATCAGCCTGCAGGTGATTCCAATCCTCATGGGCTCCGGGGAGCGCCTTTTCGACAACCTCGGCGATTACACCCCCAAGCTCGAGATCGCGCGCGTCCTGGAGGCGCCGGCCGCCACGCACCTGCGCTACATCGTTCGCTGAGGGGCGGCGTAGACGATGGGCGCGGCTGGTTTCGAACCAACCGGATCACCGGTCGGGCTTGAGATGTGTTCAAGCGTCTGCTTGAATAGGCTGGATGGAAGCGGCGAGCACGGACGGGCGTCGCGCAGCTGGTCAACGGACGCGGGCCCAGCTCATGGATGCCGCGCTGGAGCTGATCGCCGAGCGCGGCGAGGAGGGGGTGACGCTCCGAGAGCTGACCGAGGCCGCGGGCGCCAACGTGGCGGCGGTGAGCTACCACTTCGGCTCGCTGAAGTCGCTGCGTGACGAGGCGATCGAACACGCCCTGGAGAGCTACCTGGACGCCCAGCAGGAAGCGGTGAGCGCGCTCGACTCCGAGTCCACGCTCGAGGATTTGGCGGCGGCCTTCGCCCGGCCGATGATGCGCGCGCTGAGCTTGGGAGGTTCTGATCTCGCCTTGATGCGCATCGTCGCGCGGGGCGGGATCGATCCTCCACCGGGATGGAAGCGGTTTGACCCACAGTTCGATCGGATTCGCAGAGATGTCCTTGAGGTGCTGAAGGCAAACGTTCCCGAGGTCAAGGACCGCGAGCTGATCCTGCGCACGCGCCTTGCGGCCGGAATGTTGAATTGGCTGGCCCTCGCACCCGTCGGGACAGAGCTCAGCAACAAGTCGGAAAAGCAGATCGAGCGCCTGGTCGTCCCGCCACTCGCGGGGGCCTTCCGCGGCACGAACGCCGGCTGACCCGAGGGCGGCCAAACAAGTCAAGCAACTGCTTGACAATATCTCGCGACCGCGATAAGTTCAAGCAACCGCTTGATCTCATTCCTACCCAGGAGGACCAAATGAAGGTCGCACTCACCGGCGCAACCGGCTTCATCGGATCTCACGTGTTGGCGGAATTGCGGGAGCATGGCCACGAGGTGACGGCGCTCGTCCGGAAGGACGCCGACGCCGAGGTTGTCGCTGCCCGCGGTGCCACCCCGGCAGTGATCGACCTCTACGACCGGCCCGGGGTCGTGGGCCGGTTGCGCGCGGCGGACGCCGCGATCCACACCGCGAGCCCGGGCGATGAGACCAGCGCCGACCTGGACGCCGCGGTGGCCGATGCTGCGATCGAGGCGTTCGACGGCACCGGCAAGCCCTACCTGCAGATCAGCGGCGTGTGGGTCTACGGCGACAACCTCGCAATCGACGAGCAGTCTCCGTTCAATGCGCCCGCCTTCGTCTCCTGGAAGGAGCCAATCCACAAGCGAGTTCTCGACGCAGGCGGCATGCGGGGGGTCGTGATCGTTTCGGGCGCCGCCTACGGCGACGGCGGGGGAGGGGTCCCCGGGCTGCTGCTCGGCTCCCCCAGGGACGACGACGGCAACCTGATCATGCTCGGCACCGGGCAGCAGCATTGGCCGACCGTGCATGCCGCGGATTTGGCTGACTTCTTCCGGCGCGTTCTGGAGGACGACTCGGCTAACGGGTACTACGTCATCGGGAACGGTCTGAGCCCGACGGTTGCCGAGCTCACTGAGGCGGCCGCGGTCGCGGCCGGCGCTCCGGGGGCGGTTCCGGGCTCCGACGAGGAAGCCCGGGCCCGTCTGGGTGACTACTTCGCCGAAGTCCTGTTGCTCGATCAGGGCACGGCCACCGCCAAGGCTCGAGCCGAGCTCGGTTGGTCCCCGTCCCATCCGGGGCTCGTCGACGAGTTCCGCAAAGGGAGCTATCGCGCGGAACGGGCCGAAGCGCGCGGCTGAGTCGAAAGGAGCCAGCTGCGTCAATGGAAGCCATAGCCTCCCCTGCCCCCGCCACCCGCCTGACCTCGAAGGTCAACCCCAGCGCCGTGCTGGCGGTCGTGGCGGTTGCCCAGTTCATGGTCATTCTCGACGGGACCGTGGTCAACGTGGCGCTGCCGACGATCCAACGGCACCTTGGCTTCTCCGAGCAGAGCCTCTCCTGGGTCCTGAACGCCTACACGTTGATGTTCGGGGGATTTCTATTGCTCGGCGGGCGTGCCGCCGACCGGCTCGGGCGCCGGCGCCTGTTCGTCGCCGGCATCGCCCTGTTCTCCGGCGCGTCGTTGATCTGCGGACTCGCCCAGTCGGAGGGCATGCTGCTGGTCGCGCGCGGCGCGCAGGGCCTCGGCGGGGCGATGGTCTCGCCGGCGGCGCTATCGATCATTCTCACCACGTTCAAGGAGGGGCCGGAGCGGAACCGAGCGCTCGCGGTCTGGGGCGCAATTGCCGGTGCGGGCGGAGCGATCGGCCTGCTCCTCGGCGGCGTCATGGTCGAGGCACTCACCTGGCGGTGGGTGTTCTTCATCAACGTGCCGATCGGAGCCGCGCTCGTGGCGATTGCTCCGCGGATCGTCCCGGAGAGCCGCTCGGAGTCGGTCGCGCGTGGCGGCTACGACGCCGGGGGCGCCGTGACGATCACGCTCGGGATGATGGCCCTCGTCTTCACGCTCATCAAGGCCGACAGCTGGGGGTGGGGTTCCGGTCGGACGCTGGGGGGCCTCGCGATCGCTGTGGGGTTGATCGCCTCGTTCATCGTCATCGAGCGCCGACACGAGGACCCGCTGGTCCCGCTCGGGATCTTCAAGATCCGAAGCCTCGCGGCGTCCGACGCGGCGATGCTCGTCCTGGCTGCGGCGCTGTTCGGGATGTTCTTCTTCTGCACGCTCTACCTGCAGCAGGTCCTCGGCTACAGCGCCCTGAAAACCGGGCTCCTCTACCTGCCGTTCAGCGCCATGCTGATCGGCGGGTCGGCCACCGCCTCACGTCTGGTCGACCGCTTCACACCAAAGCCGGTGCTGTTGACCGGCATGTTCATTTCGACGATTGGCTTCGTCATCCTCACCCGCGTTTCCGGCCACGGCGACTACGCCAGCCACGTCCTTCCGGCGATTGTCGTCCTCGGCATCGGTCTCGGGCTCTCGTTTG
>JAWVFM010000056.1:0-7637 GCA_033856015.1 Solirubrobacterales bacterium | reverse complement strand
GCGCTCCTATCGCGACGTGCGGCTGAACCGCATCGGCGCCGGCACCGACGAGATCATGCTGGAAGTCATAGGCCGTTCTTACGGCCTATGACATCTGGTGAGGGGCTTTAGCCCCGAAAGCAGCATGTAAGGACGGCGAAGCCGTCCGCAAGTTATTCAGAAGGACCCCGCCCGCCCTAGCCGCTCAGGGGAATACACTCAGCGGCGACATACGGCCGGTGGGCCAGGGAAGTCCGGTGAGAATCCGGCGCGGTCCCGCCACTGTGACCGGGAAGGGGGCCTCGCACGATGCGAGTCAGCCACTGGAGACGCGACGCGACTCCGGGAAGGCGCGAGACCCAGCCCCGGGAGCCAGGAGACCTGCCTCCGGCCAGCCAAATCAATCCCTCGTGGAAAGGGTGGCTCAAATTGAGCGTCTCTCGTTTTGTACGCGCCGTGCTTCTCGCGGCCCCGGTTGTCGCGATTCTCTGCGCTTCGCCGGTCTCGGCTCAGGCCAGGTCGAAGGACCACACGGTGGGCGCAAGCCTCAACGTCGTCGATCCGGCGGCATCGAATCTCGGCGGTTTCACCGCATACACCACAACATCCACGCTTCGCACCTCAAAGGGCGCGAAGTGCTTCGGGCAGGGGACCGGCGGCAGCGGCAAGCCCTTCACGCTCAAGGGCCCGACCGCCATCGGCCTGCTCGAGGACGGCTCGAAGTTCTACTCCGCGCTTCGGCCACTCTCGATCACCGACCACTATCTCGACTCCTTCGGCCCGGGCCTCTGCGGGATCGGGTCGAGCGTCGCCTCGGGCAGCTCCTACTGGGACCTGATCGTCAACCACAAGGAGTCGCAGACCGGCGGCGGCCAGAAGATCCAGCAGGGAGACCAGGTCCTCTGGTACCTCGCGCCGAGCTTTCCGGCCGGCCCGGAGCTCCGCCTTCAGGTGCCGTCGATCGTCCCCGCCGCCGGCGACTACCCGGCGACCGTCTACCAGTACGACCTGTCGACCGGTGCGCGGTCTCCGGCCCAGGGCGTCACCGTCGACTTCGCCTCGCAGCCAACCGATTCAGCGGGCCACACCACCATCCATGTGAACGGCCCGAGCGGGTCGGTCGCGGCCGTCGGCGCGACCCGGACGAGCGACGCCGCCATCCCTGACAAGGCCCTGGTCTGCATCGGCACCGCTCAAACATGCTCGGCGGGCAGCAGCAACCCCATCTTCGGCAGCAGGCATGCCGACCGGATCGCCACAACCCCGCAGGCGGATTTCGTGTCCGCGGGCAAGGGAGACGACACGATCAAGATCACCGCGGGCGGAATCGACAACGTGGACTGTGGTGGCGGCAAGGACACCGTCATCCGCCTGCGTGCGGACCACGATGACCACATCCACAGCAACTGCGAGAAGGTGGTCAAGCGGTGAATGCTCGCCGCGGCCTGGCGCTGGTGGCAGCTGTCACCGGCGCCGCTGCTGCGGCAGGTTGTGGATTCGGCGCCGGCCCGGCTTCGATTGGCACCGCGACGCTCAGCGTGACCCGCGATTACGGCACGACAGCGATGGACGCTGCGAGCGAAACCGACCCGAGGGCCTCGGAGACCGTGCTGCGCTTTCTCGACCGCAACACGGACATCACCACGCGCTACGGCGGCGGATTCGTGCAGTCCATCGACGGGCTCGCGGGCAGCGTCGACGGGACCCGACGCTCGGACTGGTTCTTCTACGTCAACGGCGTGGAGTCGCCGGTCGGGGCCACCGGCGTCCGAGTGCGCGGCGGCGACCGGATCTGGTGGGACTACCGCGATTGGACCAGTGCGATGCGCGTGCCGGCCGTGGTCGGCTCGTTTCCGCAGCCGTTCGAGGGGTCGCGGAAGCGGGTGGCCGTGGACTGCGCCGGGCCGCACGGGCCGTGCGACACGGTTGCGAGTGCCCTGCACGACGCGGGCGTCGACGTGCGGGTTGAGCCCGGCCTTGGCCGCAGCGGGCCCGTTCCGCGCGTCCTCGTGGGCACGTGGGGACGCGTGGGTCGCGATGCGGCGGCCAGGCAGATCGATTCCGGGCCGGGGACGAGCGGCGTGTTCGCAACCTTCAAAGGCTCGCGCGAGCTGGACGTTCTCGACACGCACGGCGGGACCTCCGCGCGCCTGCGGGCCGGCGCCGGGCTGATCGCCGCTGTCCGGCTCGCCGACGACGCCCCGACCTGGGTCGTGACGGGGACGGACTCCGTGGGCGTGGCCAGCGCGGCGTCGCTGGTGGGACCCGATGACCTTCACAACCGCTACGCGCTTGCCACCAACGGCACGCGGGCCGAGCCGCTTCCCGTCGTCACGGCGAAGGCGGGAAGTTGAGGCCGGCGCTCGCATACCGCCACCGTCCGGGCCCGCTCGGGGACGGCAGCGCGCTCGCGGCGAGCCTCTTCTGCGCAGCGCCGGCGGGCGCGGCCCTGGTCTCGTCGGACCCGATCGTGCTCGCCGGAGCGCTGGCAGCGGTCGTCACGGCCGGGCTGCTCGCGGGCGCTCGGCGGGGCCTGGCGCTGGCGGCGCGGTGGAACCTGGGCCTCGGGGTGATCCTGATCGCGGTCAACGGCCTGACCTCGCAGCGCGGGGACACGGTCCTCGTCCACGGCATCGTCATGCCGCTCATCGGCAACGTGGACATCAGCGCCGAGGCCCTTGGGGAGGGCGCGGTGCTCGCGGCCCGCATCGGGATCATCTGCATGGCCTTCGCGGTCCACGCAACGACGGTCGATCCTGACCGCGTGCTGCGCCTCCTGCGGCCGATCGCTCGGCGCTCGGCGCTCACCGCCACCCTGATCGCCCGGACCGTCCCGCTCGCCGCCCGCGACTACGCGCGTCTGGGCGAGGCGTCCGCGCTGCGTGGGCCGCTGGCCGCGCCGGCCGGGCGAGCGGTGCTGGCGCGTCGCCTTGTCGCGGGGTCCCTGGACCGCGCGGTCGACGTGGCCGCGACGCTGGAGCTTCGCGGCTACGGGCACGGCGCCCCAGGGCGCGCCGACAGGCTCCGCCGCTCGCGTCACGACACAGCTCTCGTCGGCTCGGCCCTTGCCCTGTTCCTCGCCTCCGCCGGTGCCCGGCTGGCAGGCCTCGCCGACTTTCGCGCCTACCCCGCGCTGCGCTTCGACGCCGGCGCGTGGACGATCGCGGCCGCGCTCGCAATGCCGCTCGCCGCCGCCGCCCCGTTCGCGCTTGCGGCGCTGCGCTCACGGATCGTCGGAGGCCGCTCTCGTGCCTGATCCACTCGTCAGCATTTGCGGCCTCGCCTATCGCTATCCGGGTGCGACCGAGCCGGCGCTCGGCGGGATCGACCTTCAGGTGGACCCGGGAGAGTTCGTCGTGCTCGCGGGTCGGTCCGGATCGGGCAAGAGCTCGCTTCTGCGGGCCTGCTGCGGGCTCATCCCGCATTACCACGGCGGCGAGATCTCGGGTCGCGTGGAGATCGCCGGGCTCGACGCTCGGGATCACGGCCCCGCCGAGCTCGGCGGGGCGGTGGGGCTCGTCGCGCAGGATCCCGAGAGCCAGGTCATTTCGACCACCGTCCGCGCCGAGCTCGAGCTGCCGCTGGAGATCCGGGGCGAAGCGCCGCCGGCGCGCGCTCGCGCCGTGGAGGAGGCGGCGCTCGCGCTGGCCATGCCTCACCTCCTCGATCGCGGCGTGGACACCCTCTCCGGCGGCGAGCTTCAGCGCGTCGCGCTCGCGGCGGCCCTCGTCCTGCGCCCGAGGCTGATCCTGCTCGACGAACCGACCTCGCAGCTAGACCCGGTGGCGGGCGACGAGCTCACGTGGCTGTTGCGCCGGCTGAACGAGGAGTGGGGAATGGCCGTCATCCTCGCCGAGCACCGGCTCGAGCGGTGCCTCGCCGTGGCCGACCGGGTCGTCGCGCTGGAGGCCGGCCGCCTGGCGTTCAGCGGGACGCCGGAGGCCTTCCTGGATTGGGCGCTGGCCCACGACGTGGCGCTGGCCACGCCCGGGGCCCGACTCTTCGAACTCGCCGGCCTGCGGCCGCTGCCACGCGGGGTCAAGGCAGCTCGCGCGACGCTTGCCGGCCTGCGAGTCGCGACCCCGGAGCCGCGCCCGGCGTCCGAGCACGACAATGGCCCCCCGGTCCTGAGGGCTCGCGACGCCTGGGTCGAGCTCGACTCGGGAACGGGAGCCCGGGACGTGCTTCGCGGCATCGACCTCGAGGTCGGCCGTGGCGAACGGGTTGCGTTGATGGGCCGAAACGGCGCCGGCAAGAGCACGCTCATGCGCGCCGCCGCGGGCCTCCTCCCGACGATCCGTGGCCGGATCGAGGCACCGTCCGGGTGCGCCCTGCTGCCGCAGAGCCCTGCGGACCTGCTGCTGCGCGAGCGGGTCGGCGACGAGTTGCCGGGCGTCGAGGGCACGGCGGCCCTCGAGCGCGTCGGGCTCGGGGCGAAGCTCGACGCCGACCCGCGTGACCTGTCGGGCGGCGAGCGCCAGCGGCTGGCGCTCGCGATCGTCACAGCCGGGCGCGAGGGCCCAGGGCCCGCGGGGGTCGTCTGCCTGGATGAGCCGACGCGGGGCATGGACCGCGCGCGCAAGGACGAGCTCGGGGCTTGGATCGACGAGCTCGCCGCGCACGGCGCGGTGCTGGTGGCCACGCACGACGTGGAGTTCGCGGCGGCCTTCGCCGACCGCGTCATCCTCCTCGGCGAGGGCACGGTGATCGCCGACGGTCCGCCCGACGAGATCCTCTCAGGCGGCTGGTACTTCGCCACGGAGGTCGCGCGCATCCTGGACACGCCGGGAGCGATCTCACCCGAGGCCGGCGCAAGCCTGATCGCGGCGGGAAGGTTCAGGCACGTCGCCAGAGCTAGCGGCGAAGCCGCGGTAGCTCCGGCTGTGCCTGCCACCCCGATCGCGCTGCAGCCCACCGACACCGGACGCGAAGCGGAGGATGTCGGTGGAGTTATTCCGGAGGATCCCGGTGGAGGTGTTCCTTGAACTGGCAGGTCTCGTCCTTCGTCCTGCTCGGGGCCGTCCTCGTTGGCGGCTTCGTCTGGTACGAGCGCTCGCGGCCGTCGGCGCGGATGATCGCCCTGGTCGCGGCGCTTGCGGCTCTGGCCGTGGCCGGACGCCTCGTCTTCGCGCCGATCCCGAACGTGCAGGCGACCACGGACATCGTGCTCTTCACGGGCTTTGCGCTGGGCGCGGCTCCGGGCTTCGCGGTCGGCGCGCTCGGGGCACTCGTCTCGAACCTCTGGCTCGGCCAGGGGCCGTGGACGCCGTGGGAGATGGCTGGGTGGGGGCTGGTCGGCATCGCGGGCGCCGGCCTCGGCGCCCTCACGGCCCGCCGACTCGGTCGCTTCGGGCTTGCCGCCGCCGGCGCCGTCGCGGGCCTGGCTTACGGAGCCCTCCTCGACTTCTCGGTGATGGCGACGGCCGGCGGCAACCTCTCCCTCGAGCGCTATCTGGCGATCTCCGCGCGCGGCGTGCCCTTCAACGTTGCCCACGCGGTCGGCAACGCGGTGCTCGCGCTCGCGGCCGGCCCGGCGCTCGTGCGAATGATCGTGCGCTACCGCGAGCGCACCGAGTTTCGCTGGCGCCCCGAGCTTGTCGCTCCCCTGGTGGCGCTCGCCGTGGTCGCCGGTGCCCTGGGGCCCGCGCAGGCGCGGGCCGGAGCCACGGCGGCCGGATGGCTGGCAGCGGCCCGGAACTCCGACGGCGGCTTCGGCACCGTGCCGGGCTCGAGCTCGAGCGCCGCGATGACAGGCTGGGCGAGCCTGGGGCTCGAGGCCGCGGGCCGCAACCCGCTGGACCTAGGGCGGCCGGGCAGCACGCCGATCGACTTCCTCCGCGCCCACGCCGACACCCTGCGCTCCACCGGCGACATCGAGCGAACCATCCTCGCGTTCGAGGGTGCGGGCGCCGACCCGCACGCGGTCGGCGGTCACGACCTCGTCCGGGATCTGCGGGCGCGCCGAGGCAAGGACGGGTCCTATGAGGACGAGGTGAACCTGACCGCGTTCGGCATCCTCGCCCTGGCCGCGGCCGGGGCGCCGAGGGCCGACCTCGCACCGTCCGTCAGCTGGCTCGCGAAGGCGCAGGGAAACGACGGGGGGTGGGGCTTCCAGCCGGGCATCGCGAGCGATCCGGACTCCACCGGCGCCGCCCTCCAGGGCATCGTCGCCGGCGGCGGCTCCGGCGCCGTCGCGCCCGGAGTCCGGTTCCTGCGCAGGGACCAGAACGGCGACGGCGGCTGGCCGCTTGGTGGCAGCGGGCCGTCCAACTCTCAATCGACCGCCTGGGCGATCCAGGGCCTCATCGCGGCTGGAGCCTCGCCGGCGTCGGTCGTGACCGGCGGGCACAGCGGCTTCGACTACCTGGCGGCACGGCAGGACTCCGATGGCCACTACCGCTACTCGGCGTCGAGCGACCAGACGCCCGTGTGGGTGACCGGGCAGGCGCTGCTCGCCACCGACCAGAAGGCCTTCCCGCTCGCGGCAGTTGCCCGTGCGGCGCCGAACCACCGCTCGCACCAAGCGCACCGCGCAGGGTCTGCCCACGGCTCGGGAGGCGGTT
Source organism: Solirubrobacterales bacterium (assembly GCA_033856015.1). Lineage (GTDB taxonomy): Bacteria > Actinomycetota > Thermoleophilia > Solirubrobacterales > 70-9 > JAWVFM01. The sequence goes on along the minus strand of JAWVFM010000056.1, from coordinate 1,095 downwards.
CCCGGCACCGGTCCGGGACCACGCCGAGCAGCGCGGCGAGCTCGAACACCTCCACGACGCAATCCGCTTCCCCGAGCCCGAGCGCCGGCCACTTCGCGCATGCGGGCCATACGCGCCATGCCGGCCATGGCGCCGGCCCTCGCCCCCAACGGTCGGGAGGCCGGCATGCCCGCGCGGCGGTCGCTCGGCCCGCAGGGTCGCGCCAGGTGTTCGCGGACACCGCGGCACCGCCTGCGGCGCAGTCGCAGCCGACTTCAGGGCCCGCCAGCGGAGGCTCGGACTCGGCGCGCAGCCTCGGCATCGGCGCCGCCGCGGTCGCGCTTGCGGGCGCCGGCTTCATCTGGTGGCGCCGCCGCCGCGCCTGAGTCGCGGCGCGGCCTCGATACGGTTGGCGGGATGGACGTCGAGTCGGCGGTGCGCACCCGTCGCACGCACAAGGCATTCCGGCCCAGGCCCGTGGAGCGCGAGGTCCTCTCCGAGCTCTTCGATCTCGCCCGCTGGGCGCCGAACCACCACCTGACGAGCCCGTGGCGCTTTCGCGTGCTCGGACCGCGGTCACTCGAGCGGCTCAAGCAGGCGGCCGGCCCGGCGGCGGCCACTAAGCTCGACCGGGCGCCCACCCTGGTGGTCTGCTCAGCCGCCGCGAGCGGCGATCCGATCCAAAACGAAGAGGACCTTCTCGCGACGGCGAACGCGGCGTTCATCGTCCTGCTGGCTGCCCACTCCCGTGGCCTTGCCGGCTACTGGCGCACCCCGGAGGTCCTGCGCACGGACGCCGGGAGGCAGGCCGTCGAGCTTCCGGCCGACGAACGGTTCGTCGGCCTCATCCACCTGGGCGAGCCGGTCGAGGAGAAGCCGGCGCCTGAGCGTCAACCGGCCGACTCGTTCGTCACCTTCCTGGACTGACGCGATGCTCTCCCGCAAAGACGCTCTCGACGCCCTCCGCACGGAGACCTTCGACGTCGTCGTCATCGGCGGTGGCATCACCGGCGTGGGAGTGGCGCTCGACGCCGCGTCCCGCGGGTACTCCGTGGCCATCGTCGAGCGCGCCGACTGGGCGGTCGGCACTTCGAGCCGCTCGTCGAAGATGGTCCA
>JAWVFM010000055.1:0-4214 GCA_033856015.1 Solirubrobacterales bacterium | reverse complement strand
GGCATCGCGACGAGCATTCTCATGCGGGGCGCCGAAGGGTTCGGGCTCAAGCATCATCTGCGCACCGATCGGCTGCTGAGCCTCTCCGAGGACCTGCCCGTCGTGGCGGTCGCCGTCGATGCCCAGGGTCGAATCGAGGCGCTCCTGCCGGAGGTCGAGCGCCTTGTCGGCGGCGGTCTCGTGACGCTGGAGCGGGCGCGGATGATCCGTGGCGAGGCCGCCGGCATCGACCTGCCGGCCGATCTGCAGAGCGGTGCCGTGAAGCTCACCACCTACCTGGGTCGGCAGGAGAGGGCTGTGACCGGCGAGCCGGCCTACCTGGCGGCGGTCGAGCGGCTGCGGAGCATCGGCATCGACGGTGCGACCGTGCAGCTCGGCGTCGACGGGACGCGAGCTGGGGAGCGGCGCCGGGCCCGCTTCTTCTCACGCAACGCAGACGTCCCGCTGATGGTGATCTCCGTCGGCCAGGGCGAGCTGATCGCGGCGGCGGTCGGAGAGCTCGAAGGCATCCTGGAAGCGCCGTTGATGACGCTCGAACGGGTGCGCATCTGCAAGCGTGACGGCCGCCGGCTCGCGGACCCGGGAGATGTCCCCGCCACCGACGAATCCGGGGTGGAGCTGTGGCAGAAGCTGATGCTCTACACGGGCGAGCAGCAGCAGTTCGACGGCCATCCGGTGCACGTCGCCGCGGTGCGCCGACTGCGGGAGGCGGGGGCCGCCGGCGCCACCGCGCTGCGCGGCATCTGGGGCTATCACGGCATGCACGCGCCTCACGGCGACGCGTTCTGGGCGCTCCGCCGCCGGGTTCCAGTCGTCACCGTCGCGATCGACAGGCCGCCGGCGATCCGGCGCTGGCTGGCGCTGCTCGACGCCCTCACCCCCGAACGTGGGCTGATCACGAGCGAGGTCGTGCCGGCGGTTCGCGCAACGGCGCCGGGCGCCGTCCACGGCGGCTTTCGCCTGGCGACGCGATGGAAAGGGAGCTGATGGCTCGTCCCGGCGGGGCAATCGAGCTGGCTCTCGACGCCCGCGTGCGCGGCATCCCGGCCCGGATCTGGCCGCTGGTCTCCGAGCCGGAGATGCTGACGGCCTGGTTCGCGTTCGCCGAGCGCTTCGAGGTGCTCGAGGGGGAGGGCGAGGGGCGCCGGCAGCGGCTCCACTCGCTCCGGCGCGACATGGATTCCGAGGTCGACCAGGTGGTCACAGACTTCGAGCCGCCGCGCCTCATCACCTGGCGAAACGTGGCCGAACGCCTGGGCGGCGAGCCCGCCCCCAGGTTCGCGAGCGAGACGCGGTTCGCGATCGAGCTCCGCGCCGACGGGCCGAACACGATCGTCACGCTGCGTGGCTCGCAGGTGCCGTCGACGCGGTGGCGGGGGCTCCTGATCCGCCGCTTCGGCTCGCGCGAGACCCTGAAGCTGATGGAGCGCTCCCTCGCGCGCCTGGTGCTCCTGGCGGAAGAGCTGGACGGCCCCGGGGCGACGACGGCCGGGCCGCCGCTCAGCTGAGCTTCGGTCCGCAGATCGCGGTGATGGTCATCTGCGGCATGTAGGTCGCGGTGACGTCCATGAAGCCCGCGAACGAGCCGTTGCCCCCATGGGTTGGCGGCTTGGGCTCAATGCTGTTGTCCTTCACGGCCGGATAGCTGGCGTTCGTCTCGATGCCGCCCCCGTAGACGCGGGTGTTGGGCGGGCACGCGACGTTCTGCCCGTGCCTGGCGTCCGCGGAGAGGTTGTCGAGGGTGACGTTGGCCTGCGTCGGCTCCACGGTGCTGCACACCGCATAGCTCGTGGCGGTGAGGTCCTTCGAGGACTGGTAGTAGGCGTACCAGACGTCGTGGCCGTTCGATGCCGAAAAGATGGAGTTGGCCTCGAGCTTCAGCGCCCGCGCCGGACTCGCGCTCACCCCGCCGGAGTATGCGAACTGGCCCGTGGGGCACTCCACGTCGTGCTCGACGTCCGTGTGCGACGCCGTCAGGGGCACCTTCAGGCTCACGTAATGCAGGGTCTTCGTCTTTCCACAGACCGCCGTGACCGAAGCGCCGGTCGCTTTGTCCCGGGTGTTCTGCACCACCACGCCCCAGCCGTCGTCGGGCGTGTTGTCCTTGTCCTTCAGGTCCGCCGGATAGGTCTGCTGGATGACGTCCGTCTGGAATCCGCCGTGGCTCCCGGCGCCCCCGCCGAGCACCTCGGTGTGCTTCGGGCACGCGACCACCTTGCGGACGAAATGGTGCGGCTTCACGTTGACCGTCTTGGTCACGTAGCTCACGCCGCCGCTCGTGACGACGCTCGCAGGAGCCGGTGCAGCTGCGGCGAGCGCCGCTGCGGCGACCAGGACCGATGCCGGGACGAAGCGGCTCACCGGGTGGACCCTACTGCCCGAGAGCGCGGGTGTAGGGTCACGACAACTACCGAGGAGGAGCAGATGCACGCGCGAGTTGCCAAGTTCGAGGGCGCCGATCCGGCGATGCAGGACGCGATGGCGGCCATGATCAAAGAGGAGGGCCGACCGCCTGAGGGCGTGGAGGGCAGGCGGATCCAGCTGCTGGCCGACCGCAGTTCCGGCGCGACCTACGTGATCGTGACATTCCGGAATGAGGAGGACATGCGCTCCGGCGATGCGGTCCTCAACGCCATGGAGCCGCCGCCCGGCGCGAGCGCGGGCCGCCGCACATCGGTCGAGCTCTGCGAGATCCTCGTCGAGGAGACGGGCCCCGAGGGCCTCTAGCCACAGGCGCCTCCGGGCGGGTCGCGGGCCCGGAGTCGCCCCTGCGATAATCGCGACCCGATGGACCCCGATCGCAAGCGTCAGATTCGCTTGGTCGTGGCGCTCTCCGCGGCAGTTCTGCTGGCGGTCGCGCTCGTCTACACGTCGTTCAGCGCGGCGACGGAGGCCAAGGACCCCTCTCAGCTCCTCACCGCCCAGCCGGGTCAGTCCTACGACGTCACCGGCGTCGTCGTGCCGGGGTCGATCAAGCACCACGGGCAGGAGCTCGACTTCCGCGTCGCCGATCGCCAGCCCGACGGCAGCGCCGGTCCGAAGTCGGTTCCGGTCCGCTACACGGGCGAGGTCCCCGACCCGTTCCGGGCCGGGCGGGAGATCATCGTCACCGGCAGGCTCACGAACCAGGGAGCGCTGGCCGGCAAGCGCGACAGCCTGATCACCAAGTGTCCGTCCAAGTTCACCCAGCAGGCGCAGCAGGATCCGAAGCACGTGATCATCAATCAGTGACGCCATGCTGACGCTGGGTGCCGCCTGCCTGATCCTCGCCTTCGTGGTCGCCATCTTCGCGGCGGGAGCGGCGCTCTACGGCGCCCGGCGCGACCAGCGGGTGGTGGACACCTCGCGCCGCGCCGTTTACGCGCTGTGCGGCCTGCTGACGATCTGCGTCGTGATCCTCGAGGCGGCGCTCGCGCGGACCGACCTCTCGTTCGCCGTGGTCGCCGAGCACTCCTCGGCGACGACCCCGCTCGGCTATCGCCTCACGGCCCTGTGGTCGAGCCAGGAGGGCTCGCTCCTGCTGTGGGCGTTCGTGCTCTCGGTTGCCTCCTCGATCGTCCTCGCGATGACGCACCGAAAGCACCGCGAGATCGTCCCCTACGCGACCGGTGTGCTCGCCGGGCTTGCGGCGTTCTTCACGGGCCTCATGCTCTTCGCGGCCAACCCGTTCGACCGCCTGAACCCACCGGCCGTCGCGGGCGTCGGGCTGGAGCCCCTGCTGCGCCACCCGGCGATGGCGATCCACCCGCCGATGCTCTATTCGGGCTACGTCATGTTCTCGATCCCGTTCGCCTTCGCGATCGGGGCGCTCGTGACCCGGCGGCTCGACTCGAGCTGGATCCGCTCGACCCGGCGCTTCGCGCTCGTGGCGTGGATCTGCCTCACGGTCGGGATCCTCCTCGGCGCCCGCTGGTCGTATTCGGAGCTCGGCTGGGGCGGGTACTGGGGCTGGGACCCGGTGGAGAACGCGTCGCTCATGCCGTGGCTCGTCGGCACGGCGTTCCTGCACTCGATCATGGTTCAGGAGAAGCGCGGGATGCTGAAGGTGTGGAACGTCTCGCTGATCGGCGCGACGTTCTCGCTGGGTCTGCTCGGGACGTTCCTCGTGCGCTCCGGAATCCTCGACTCGATCCACGCCTTCGGCGCGTCGACGGTTGGCGGCCCGCTGCTGGGCCTGATCGCGACGGTGATCATCGGCTCGGCGGTCCTGATCT
>JAWVFM010000054.1:0-2632 GCA_033856015.1 Solirubrobacterales bacterium | reverse complement strand
TCTCCACGTCGGCCACGGCCTTGACCCGGGAGAGGATCTCGCGGGCGTCGCTCAGGATGCCCTGCTTGCCGTAGGAGTGGAGGTCGGCGGTGAGCCCGCTCGCGTCAAGCCCGGCCTGCTGGGCCAGATAGAGCGCGCGGGGCATGTGGAAGCCCTGGGTGACGACGACCGCGCTGCGGACGTCGAAGACCTTCCTGGCCCGGACCATCGTCGCCCAGGTGTCGAAGCCGGCGTGGTCGGTGAAGACGTCGCGCGCCGGGACGCCGTCGCGGACGAGAGCCTCGCGCATCGTGTCGGGCTCGTCATAGGCCCAGCGGTGGTGGTCGCCTGAGACGAGGATCCGGCCCACCTTGCCCGCCTTCCAGAGCGCCGCAGCCTGCTCGACGCGGTCCGCCAGCATGGTGCTCATGCTGCCGTCGGGCTGGACGAACGCTCCGGGGACGATCGCCACCTGGGCGTGGCGGGCGTCGGCGACGCTCCCGGTGGCCTCGCCGCTCGTGCTGATGACGATGTAGAGGTTCGCGGCCACCACGAGGGTCACGAGCAGCGTGACGAGGCCCAGGACCGACCACGCGACGCGCGGGTGGCGCCTGACCGGAGCTGTGATCCTGCGAAGGCGGAGGCCGCTCGCCACGCGGCCACCGTACCAGCGCCGATCGGCTCCCCCGCCGGTTGGGCGACGTACGGTTCCCTTCGTGCGAGGCAGGCAAACGAGCCGCCCGGCGATCTGGCGGCGGCGGCTGCTCGCGGTCGCAGCGCTCGCGGTCGTGGCGGTGGTCGCCTGGCGCGTGGTCGTCGGGGTGCTCGAGCCCGACCAGCGCGGCGCGCATCTCGTCCATCTGACGATCCGTTCGAAGGCGGTCGGCCGGTCCCTGCCGACCACGGTGGTGGTGCCCGCTGGTGCCGGCGACGGCGCGGGTCGCCCGATCCTGCTCTTCCTGCACGGCCGCGGCGGCGATCAGAACTCGGAGCTCGACGACCAGTTCTACGCGGCCCTCGCGAAGCTCGGCTCCAGGGCTCCCGTCGTCGCCTTCCCCTACGGCGGAGAGGCCAGCTACTGGCACGACCGCGCCGACGGCGACTGGGATCGCTACGTGATGAGCGACGTCATCCCCCGGGTCGCAACGGCCACCGGGGCCGACCCCAAGCGCGTCGCGGTCGGCGGGATCTCGATGGGCGGCTTCGGAGCGTTCGACCTTGCTCTCCACCACCCGGGGAGCTTCTGCGCGGTCGGCGCCCACGGCCCGGCGATCTGGCAGACCGGCGCCGAGACGGCCGCCGGCGCGTTCGACGACGCCGAGGACTTCGCCCGCAACGACCTGGTCGGCTCCGTGCGGAGCGACCCGGCGCCGTTCACCAGCCAGCCCGACTGGCTCGACGCCGGCGCCCAGGATCCGTTCCAGCCAGGCGACCAGGCTTTCGCGGCGGGGCTGCGCGCCGCGGGCGCCGACGCCACGATCAAGCTCACCCGTCCGGGAGGCCACGACAGCGACTACTGGAACGCCCACTGGGACGAGTACCTGCGCTTCTACGCGGACGCCCTGGCCCGCTGCTAGACCGCGCCGCGGCTGGCCTCGTCAGCCGCCGCTGATGCTCAGCTTGCCGCCTGAGCGCGTGACGTGGAGGGTCGTCGCCGCCCCGCCGGGCGCCTTCAGCTTGACCGTTGCGTCGTCCGGGGTCGAGCCGGCTGCCAGCGTCCCGCGCACGGCTGCGGAGCGGTCAAGCGCGAAGGTCGCCACCTGGTCCACGTTCGCGCCCCGGCTCGTGAACTCCGCGGTCGTCCGGGGCACGGCGTCGCGATAGCTCGGGAAGATCAGGCCGCGCAAGGGGTGCTTCTGGCCCTTCAGGAGCTTCAGCTTCGCGGGCGCCGTTCCGGTGGACGTGAGCCGCGCGACAAAGCCCTTGCGGCCCGTCATGTCGACCGCGCCGCCGTGCTGCGTGACGTGCAGCTTCGGCCCGAGCTGGAAGTAGCGGCTGTACGTATGGCGCTGCTTCGATTGGGCGAAGTCGACGACCTCCAGCGCGTAGCCGGGCTTGTAGAGGAGGAGCCGGTGGTGGGTGACCCCCTGGAGGCTCGCCAGGGGGTTGACGCCCTCGAGCGCGTACCAGCCGTGGCTCTGGCCGACCGCACGAAGCCCGCTGCCGTAGCGCTGGCCGGCGCCCAGCGGGAAGCTCTTGCCGTCGATCGTCATCACGCTGTGCGAGTAGCTCGAACGCGAGAAGACCTGGTAGGGATCGGCGTCCTTGTCGTAGAGCCCGGAATCCGTGGTCACGCGCTCGCCGTTGGCGAAGAGGTCGAACGTGAGCGCGTCTGCCTGGTTGTGGGTGCCGTTGTGGAAGGTGGCGGCAAAGAGCAGGAACGACGGGTCGGGGGCGGGGCGCTTGATGATCGAGACGCCGCTCTTCGGGAGCCAGAGGAGCCCGTTGTCGCGCTTGGAGCGCACCAGGATGTCGGGCGGCGTCACCTTCAGGTTCGAGTCGCCGAGCAGGACGCGGCGCCCGTCTGGCTCGATCAGCCAGCCGCCGACCTCGTCCATTCGCGTTGCGAGCCTCCGGAGGCTGGCAGGCGCGCTCTTGCCGACCAGGGCGACGAACTGGTGGGTGAGGATGCGCGCGGCGAGGTGGTAGGAGG
>JAWVFM010000053.1:0-4570 GCA_033856015.1 Solirubrobacterales bacterium | reverse complement strand
CGGGGAGGAAGCCGGGCACGTCGGTGAAGGTGATGATCGGGACGTTGAAGGCGTCGCAGGTGCGGACGAACCGCGCTGCCTTCTCCGAGGACTCGATGTCCAGCACGCCCGCCAGGTGCGCCGGCTGGTTGCCGACGATGCCGATCGGGTAGCCGTCGAGCCTCGAGAAGCCGCAGACGATGTTGCGCGCGAAGTGCTCGTGGACCTCGAAGAAGTCGCCGTCGTCCACGATCAGCGAGATCACGGTGCGCATGTCATACGGCTTGGCGGGGTCCTCGGGGACGATCGTGTCGAGGGCCTCGTCCATGCGCTCGGGGTCGTCATCAGGCTCGACCCGAGGCGGCATCTCGAGGTTGTTCTGGGGCAGGAAGCTGACCAGGTAGCGGACGTCCTCCAGGCAGCTCTCCTCGTCGTCCGCCGCGAAGTGCGCAACCCCCGACTTGGTGTTGTGCGACATGGCGCCGCCGAGCTCCTCGAACTCGACCTCCTCGCCCGTGACGGTCTTGATCACCTCGGGGCCGGTGATGAACATGTGCGAGGTCTCCTTGACCATGAAGATGAAGTCGGTCATCGCCGGCGAGTAGACCGCCCCGCCTGCGCACGGGCCCATGATCACGCTGATCTGCGGGATGACGCCCGAGCACTGGACGTTGCGGACGAAGACGTCTCCGTAGGCGCCGAGCGAGACCACGCCCTCCTGGATCCGCGCTCCGCCGGAGTCGTTGATCCCGATCACCGGGGCGCCGATCTTCGCGGCGAGGTCCATGATCTTGCACATCTTCTCGGCCATGACCTCGCCGAGGGAGCCGCCGAAGACCGTGAAGTCCTGAGAGAAGACGGCGACCGGGCGGCCGTCGATCGTTCCCCAGCCGGTGACGACGGCGTCGCCGTACGGGCGGCGCTTCTGCATGTCGAACTCGTGCGTCCGGTGGCGGACGAAGGTGTCGAGCTCCTCGAAGCTGCCTGGGTCCAGCAGCTTCTCGATCCGCTCGCGGGCGGTGAGCTTGCCCTTCTCGTGCTGCTTCTCGACCGCCTCGTCCGAGGCGGAGTGGATCGCCTGCTCGCGAAGCTCGCGGAGCTGGGCGAGCTTCTCCTCAGCGGTCTGGGGGACGGACTGGCGCAAGGCGACGCGATTCTAGGGGTCGAGGCGGGGCCCCCACTCAACCCTGGGTGGATCCAGCCTGCGCGAGCCCCAGCGAGCACACCGACACGCCACCCGCGGTGATCGAGGCCTGCCACGGTTCCGGCGCCGAATCCCTCGGGATCGCAAGCGCCGCGCCGCCCCCCGGGACGGACCCCGCGTCGACGGTGAAGTCGTCGCCGAAGCGCTTCAATCGAAGGTCGGCCGGACCGCTGCGGGCGAGAACCACTGCGCCTCCGGGAGGGACCGGGAACGTGGTGGTCGTCACCGCCGGCCCGGCGATCGGCTCGCAGCCGCGCGGGCGTCCTTTGACCGGCGCGGCGTGCAATCCGTAGATCCCGGCGAGAACCTGGTCGACGTAGTCGCGGATGTAGCTCGGCTCTCGCTGGAGGTCGGACACGGTGTAGCCGGGGTTGCCGATTTCGGCGACGGCCTCGGCGTAGCCGCTCGCGACGGCGCCTGGGCCAGATTCCGGGCGCAGGGTCGCCCAGAGAATCCCGTTGTTCCCGACCCCCAGGAACTCGGGCGGATCCCCTGCGCCAAGCCGCCCTCCCGCAATGCTGAGCGCGCCGAGGACAGACCGCTGAGCGATCGCGTCCAGGCGGGCTGTCGCGCCGGCACGTTGAAGCGTGAACAGGTTGGTGCTCAGGCCGATGACAGCGGCCCCGAAGAGGATGGCGAGGGCCGTCCTGCCGAGGCGTAATCCCCTGGCCCCCTCGGCCACGGCGACGAGGACGCACACGGTGACCGAGAACACGTAGCGGGCGCTGTCGGGCTCGCGGAAAGGAGGAAGCTGCACGGCCGCCTCGAGCACCCAGAGGGTCACGGGGACGGCGAGCATCGCCACGAACCACCTATCCACCGGGCCATGCCGCAGGCGCCAGATGAGGGCAACGACCACGGCTGCGGCGAGGAGCGGCCCCCAGTCTCCGGAGCCGGCAAACGGCTGGTAGCCGAGGCCGGTCAGCGACGTGCACGCGGTGGCCAGCGAATCCAGCGCCCAGATCGGGGCGAGGAGGAGATTGCTCGCGTGGAAGTCGCTCGCCGAGGCGGTCGCCTCACCTCGTGACCAGAGGTACCAGGCCACGTAGAGCAGCAACGGAACCCCAAATACCCACGCTCGTCGCCGCCGCTCCGGACTGGACATCACCAACACCCCTGCGCCGACGACGAACGCGAGGCCCACCGAGAACGTCGCCACCGCTGCGCAGAGGAGCGCGCAGGCGATCACTGCTCCGATGAGATCGTCGCGTTCGAGCGCGAGCAGCGCGCCGATGCCTGTGGCGACCGGAAAGAGGTCGCCGAAGGTGTTGCCGGTGAGGACATGGAGGCTGTCGGAGCCGTAGACGAGGAGCACAAGCGCCGGGGCCAGCGCCACAAGGGCGCCGACTCGGCGCGACATGAAGACGAAGAGGACCCCGACCGTGAGGAGAGTTGTTGCGTACCCGAGCACGCGGAAGGGCAGGTAGTCGGTACCGAACGCGTGGAACATCGCCGCGTAGACGAGGCGGTTGACGAGGATCAGATGGCCGTTGTAGGCCTGGAGCGCCCCATTCAGGTCGAGGTGCGGCGTGCCCTGGAACAGCGCCATCTCGTCGGGCGTGAATGTGGTGTTCCTGCCGAACCAGAGGACGAGGGCGGCGCCCGCGAGCCCGGCGACGAGCAGGAGCCGGCGGACGTCGGAGTCCCTGATCGCCCTGCCGCTTGGCTCTCCCACCGCAGCCAGCCTACCTGCGGGTGGTTCGATCTCGAGCCGAGTACTTGAGCCGCAGCACCGGCCGCTCGAGCGCGTAATAGCTCACCGCCGCGCACGCGATCGAGCCGGCAAGCGCCACGGCGAGGATCGGGACGAAGCCCCAGCCCGCGCCGCCGGTCCCGAGCTTCACCGTGAACACGTAGTGCCACAGGAACATGCCGTACGAGATGAGGCCGAGCCAGGCTGCGGCCGGCGCTCCGAGGATCCTTCCGGGACCGCGGCCGGGCGCGCCGAACACGGCGGGCATCACGACGAGCAGGGCGATCAGCCCGAACGCGATGTTCGCCAGGAGCTGGTCGCCTCGGTTGAACAGGAAGGCCGTGGGAGGCAGGTCCAGCGCGAGCCCGAGGTAGAGCGCGGCAGCGGCGAGCCACGGAAGCCAGGGGCGTTTCGCGATCGCAGCCACGACGGTCCCTCCGCGGGTGCTCGTGTTCCCAGTCGCCGAGATCGTCGCCATTCCCATACCGAACGCGAACCAGAGTCCATAGCCCAGCGCTGAGCTTCGCACCCAGTCGAGGACCCAGCCATCAGCGTTCGAAAACGTGGCGACGAGGGATACAGCAGCAAGGCAGGCCAGCCCCAGGAGCTCCACCCCCACCCAGCGCCCCGGGCGAAGGGCGCGGTAAAGACGCTCCGATACGAGCCAGAAGACGGGGAGGAGCAGGTAGAACGTCGCCTCGACGACGAGACTCCAGGTCTGCGCGAGATCGCAGCTCTGCGGGGCCGTGGTACAGCTCGGCATCGGCGCGGCGGGGAGCGTCTGAACAAGGCCGACCTGGGCGAGCCAGTGGCCGGCGTAGACGCCGGTGAGGCCCGGCAGGACGGTGAAGGCGAGGAGCGCGAGCCAGTAGGCGGGAAAGATCCGCAGCACCCGCCGCTTTGCGTAGGCGCTGACGGCCGGGGGGTCTGCGCCACCGGCGCGATGCGCGACGAAGGGCCGGTAGAGGAGGAAGCCCGACACCACGAAGAAGATCGCGACTCCGACGTTGAGGTGTGCCAGCAGGCGGCCGCCGAGCGAGCCGCCGGTCACGGCTGCGGCGCCCGCCGAGTGCACGACGACGATCGAGATGACGGCGATCGCCCGCACGCCGTCGATGAGGGGAAAACGGGGGTGGTGCGGCGGCGGCGCGACCGCGTCGGGTGCCCCTGTCGGCGCTGCCGTCAACGCGTCTGCGCCGCAGCGCTCGTCGGGGCCAGGTCACGGCGGCCATAGCGTCGCGCCCAGCGCCTGATTGGCACCTCGACGTAGCGGGCGGAGAGGTAGCCATAGGCCGCGGCACAGGGGAAGACGATCGCCGCCCAGAGGATGAAGGCTCCCAGGGAGCCGTTGGCGACGGGCGAGAGCAGCTGGGCCACATACACGCCGATCGCGAAGTGGCTCAGGTAGATCCCGTAGCTGATGTCCCCCAGGCGGCGCGGCAGGCTGGCGCTGAACGGCCACTGACGCCGGGCCGAGCACATCGTGGTCGCCACCATGAAGCTCGCGATCGCCGCGGAGTAGCCAAGCCCGATCGTGATCGATTCCCTGGCCACAGCGGCGGTGAAAGGTGGCGTCACCGTACGCGCGTAATGCCCGGCGAGGTAGATGAAGAGCGCCACGGCGGCGATCGACGCCAGTTGCACGAAACCCGCAAGCCGGGCGAGCCGGTCAGGATCGACGGTGTCGCGCAGGC
>JAWVFM010000052.1:0-6523 GCA_033856015.1 Solirubrobacterales bacterium | reverse complement strand
CGGCCGTCGCGCCCCACCCGCAGCTCGCCGGCGCCGACCAGCGCATCCGCGCGCTCGCGCCAGCGGGGGCCGAGGACGTCATCGTCGTCGGGAGACAACGGCTTCTCGAACGCGGCAGCGAGCGTGTGGGCCGTCTGGATGCGCTCGTTCTCGGGATCGAGGATGGCCGCCTCGACCGGGCGCTCCAAGAACTCGTCGGGATGGCGGCAAAAGAACTGGTCGAGGGCGTCCTCGCCGGCGACGTAGAGCGCGATGCCCTCCGTCCGCCGGCCCGCCCGGCCCCACATCTGCCGCAGGCTGGCGACGGTGCCGGGGAAGGTCGCGCAGACCGCGGCGTCGAGCTCGCCGATGTCGATGCCGAGCTCGAGGGCGTCCGTGGCGATCACCGCGAGAAGCTCTCCCGCCGCCAGGCGGGACTCGATGTCGCGGCGCTGTTGTGGCGTGTACCCGGCGCGGTAGGGTGCGATCCGCTCGGCGAGCTCCGGCCTGCCGAGGTCCTGGAGCCGCATCCGGACGAAGCGCTGGATCAACTCGATTCCGCGGCGGCTCCGAAGAAAGCAGATGGTGCGCTGCCCTGCCACGACGAGGTCGGCCACGAGCTCGGCGGTCTCCGAGAGAACCGAGCGCCGCGTCTGGAGGCGCTCGTCGATGACCGGCGGGTTCCACATCGCGATCCGCCGCCCGGCGCGCGGCGCCCCGTCGGAGTCGACGAGGACGAAGGGCTGGCCGACGAGCCGCTGCGCAAGCTCCTGCGGGTTGGCGATCGTCGCCGACGCAAGGACGAAGCGTGGCTCGGCGCCGTAGACCGCGGCGACGCGGCGAAGCCTGCGCAGGACGTTCGCCACGTGGGAACCGAAGACGCCGCGGTACCTGTGGGCCTCGTCCACCACGACCCAGCGCAGGCCGTGCAGATAGTCGGCCCACTGCTTGTGGTGCGGGAGCATGCTGACGTTCAGCATGTCCGGGTTGGTGAGGATGAGGTTCGAGCGCTTGCGAATCGCGGGCCGGTCCTCGCGCGGCGTGTCGCCGTCGTAGATCGCCGGCCGCAGGCTCGCCAGCCCGAGCTCGTGGAGCTTGCGCGCCTGGTCCTGGGCGAGCGCCTTGGTCGGGTAGAGGTAGAGCGCCCGCGCGTAGCGGTCGGCGCACAGCTCGCCCAGCACGGGCAGGTTGAACGACAGGGACTTGCCGGACGCGGTCCCGCTCGTGACGATCACGTTGCCTTCCGCGGCCGCCTCGAGGGCCTCCAGCTGGTGCGAGTAGAGCCCGGCGATCCCTGCCCGGGCGAGCCCGGCGACGAGGTCCGCCGGCACGCTCGCGGGCATCGCGACGCGCTGCGCGCTGCGCGGGGCCTCGGCGCTGACCGCGACCAGGCGGCCGTCCGAGCCCGCGTCGGCAAGGCCGGCCCAGGCCGCCTCCGTCGAGCCGCTGCGAGGCGGCGCGTGAACGTGTTCAGACATCCGCGGCGACGGGGCGGGCGATCCGCTCGGCAACCCGCAGGGCGTCGAGAGCCGAGCGGTCGTGGATGCGAAGGAGCTCGGCACCGTCGGCGACCGCGAGTGCCGTCGCCGCCAGGCTCGCTGCCTCTCGCCGCTCGGGCTCCACGCGCGCCTCCCACGAGCCCGCGAGGACGGCGCCGAGGAAGTCCTTTCGCGAGAGGGCCAGGAACAGGGGACGCCCGAGCGAGCGGAGCTCGCCGAGGCGGCGCAGGATCTCCAGGTCGTCGTCGACGGTGAGGTCGAAGTCGAGGCCCGGATCCAGGGCGATCTGATCCTCGCTGACGCCGAGCGCAAGCGCGGCGTCGATGCGCTCGCGAAACCAGGCGCGGATGTGGTCGACAGGGTCCTCGTACACAGGCGCCGGCCGGTCCACCCGCGGCGGCCCCTCGATGTGCATGAGGATGTAGCCACAGCCGGATTGCGCGACCAGCTCGAGCATCTCGGTCTGCGCGCCGCCGATGTCGTTGATGGCGACTGCTCCAGCTTCGAGTGCCGCCCGCGCGACCTCCACGGAGAACGTGTCCGCGGTGATCGGCACGCCGGCGCTCGCGGCGAGCCGCTCGATGGCCGGCACCAGCCGCGCGGCCTCCTCGGCCGGCTCAAGGGCCGGGCCGCTGCGGGCGGCCAGGGCGCCTACGTCGAGCAGGTCGAAGCCCTGGTCGACCAGGGCCAGCCCGTCCTCCAACGCCTGCTCCGGCGTGCCGCTGCGCGCCCCGGAGAAGAAGGAGTCGGTCGTGACGTTGACGATGCCAACCGCGAGGGAGGGCGGGAAACGAAGCTCGGCCGCGCCGATCCTCCAAATGCTGCGATCCACCACGGGAGCTACGGTAGCGGCCGCCGATGGCACTCCGCTGCGTCTACACCGACCTCGACGGCACCCTCCTCGGGAGGTTCGGCTCGCTCTTCGCCGACGCCGAGGGCAACTGGACGAACGCGGGCGCAAGGGCGCTCGAGGCATGCCACCGGGCCGGCGTGGAGGTGGTGATCATGTCCGGCCGCCGGGAGTCGACGGTGGGCGCGGACTCGCGGCTCTTCGGTCAGACCTCCTACATCTACGAGGCGGGCTGCGGCGTCGTGATCGACGGCGAGCGCACGCTGCTGACGGGGAGCTGGCAGACGGACGACGGGGGCACGCCCGCCGAGAAGATGGACGCCGCCGGGATTCCCGAGCTCCTATTCGGAGCCTTCCCCGGAAAGCTGGAGTGGCACGCGCCGTGGCACCAGGGGCGTGAGCTCTCCCACCTGATGCGGGGTGAGGTTGACGTGAAGGCCGCGAACGCGCTCCTCGTCGAGCACGGTCACGACGACGTGCGCTTTCTCGACAATGGCGCGATCACCCGGCCGATGGAGGGCATCGAGACGGCCCACGCCTACCACGTGGTGCCGGGCGGGGCCAGCAAGCTGGCGGCTGTGGCGTTCCACTCGCGTGCCCGCGACTACGCGCCCGAGGAGTGCATCGCGACCGGCGACTCGCTGGAGGACCTCCAGGTGGCCGCCGCCGTGGGGCGCTTCTTCGTGGTCGCGAACGGACCGCGCCGCGACTCTGCACTCGGTGAGGCGCTCGCCGACGTGGCGAACGTGAGCGTCACGGAGGGCTCGAACGGCGAGGGCGTCTACGAGGCGATCGTCTCCACTCTCGCTCGGCGCGGCGAGTAGTAGAGTCGCGGCCATGGAGGGACGACGCGTGCTACGCGGTGGACTTGGTGCATTGGCGGCGATCGCCGTCGTGGTCTCGCTGGTCGGAGCGCTCAGCGCCGATGCCGCGGGCGGCGGCCAGGTCTACTTCCCCAGCAAGTGCATGGGCGGGAAGGTGAAGCCGAAGCTGGTCGTGCTCGGCTGCGGTGACTTCAACTTCTACGTGAACAAGCTCGATTGGCGAAATTGGGGCGGGCGCCGGACAACCGGACGCGGCGTCGCCCACGTCAACAACTGCAATCCATCGTGTGCCGGCGGCACCTTCCACAAGTACCGGGGCAAGCTGAGGCTCCACAAGATCAAGCTCTGCCCCCAGGACGACAGGCGGCACTACACCAAGGCCGTCTTCAGCTTCCGCGGCGACCGGCCAAACGGCTCCCCACACCGCTTCAAGCAGCCGTTTCCCTGTTCGTTCTCGGGCTGAGCCGAAACTGAGACCCACTACGATCGGTGGCCATGGCCACCGATGAAGTCACAGTCGCCGAGGAGGAGTACCTCCAGATCATGTTCTGGCTGGAGGAGGCGGGGCTGCCGATCACCGGCGCCAATATCGCCCGCGCAATGCAGCTCTCGGCGCCCACCGTCCACGAGATGATCGGCCGGCTCGAGCGCGACGGCCAGGTCGACCGGGCGACGGACAAGTCACTGTCGTTCACCCCTGACGGACGCGAGCATGCGAGCGCAATCGTTCGCCGCCACCGGCTGATCGAGCGCTTCCTGACCGACATCCTCGGCATCCCCTGGGACGAGGTCCACGAGGAGGCCGAACGCCTGGAGCACGCGATGTCCCCGGTATTGGAGCAGCGGATGGCCGCCGCGATCGGCGACGCCACGACGTGCCCGCACGGGCACCCGCTGGTCGAGGGCGCGCGCGAGCACGGCGTGCTGCTGGCCGACGTCGAGGCCGGTGCCGACGTGCGGGTCTTGCGCTTCGAGAACGAGGCCGAGGAGCTGCTCCACTACCTCAAGGAGGCCGGCCTGGAGCCGGGTCTCGAAGCAAAGCTCGAGTCCTCGGGCGCTGAGGAGGTCGTCCTGCGCACGACGGAGGGGGCGCACGCCGTCTCGCGTAGCGTCGCGGAGACCGTCTCGGTCCGCGCCGATCCGGCGCCCGCGCCGCGCGCGCCGCTGCCGGAGCAGCTGGTGCTCTCGAGCGACCGCTACGGCCGCTGACGGCCCGGCGAGCTAGCGGTGCTTACGCCGCGCGGTCGAGCTCGCCGCAGATCTGGCGGAGGCGGCGGTAGAGCTGGCGGTCCTGCGGACGCATGAGGTACTCGCGCCTGCGCACGGTCGCCTCGTGCTCGCGGATGGCGGCGGCCAGCGCCGAGAAACGACGCTCGGCCACGTTGCGCTCGCTGACCGGGTCGAGCTTCTGGGTTCCTTCAATCATCCAAACCGGGGTCATTCTCTCTCCACCTCCTTGGCTGCGGTGAATTTGCTCTTCGTCTGCTGACTCTTAGCCCGACGGTAGATCCACCTTCTAAGCCTCGTGTAACCGTGGGGTAAATACTTATTTAGCATATTGCCTACCGGAATTATAGGCAAAGCCTGGAGAACTTTGCACCCGGGCTCAGCCCAGATGCAAGCGGCGTGTCATCCGCTGACCCTATGCAGGGCTGGGCGCGCGGGTGCCCTCGAGCGCCCGCGCGATCCGCGCGACGCCTTCGCCGATCCGCTCGGCCGGCTCGCTCGCGAAGGAGAAGCGGAGGCTGGAGCGGCCACCCTCGACGAGGAAGTCCGGCCCGGCGACGAAGGTCACCCCCTCCGCCTTCGAGGCTTCGAGCAACGCCACGGTGTCGACATCCTCGGGGAGCTCCACCCACAGGAAGTAGCCGCCGCCGGGCACCACGAACCTGCCTTCCGGGAAATGCTCGTGCAAGGCGTCCACGAGGGCGTCGCGGCGCTCGCGAAGAGCCGCGCAGACGATCTCGATGTTGCGATCCAGCCCCCCCGAGGTGCAGAGCTCGTAGACGATCGACTCGGCAAGCATGTTCGGAGAGATGTAGCTCTCGTTCGCGCGCTTCGCGAGCGTCGCGATCTCGGCGGCGGGGCCGGCGAGATACCCGATCCGCACGCCCGGGCTGACCGTCTTGGAGAACGACGACGCGTGGATGACCCGGTCGGCTGAGTCCAGCGACAGGAGCGTCGGGAGCTCCTCGCCCTCGAACCGCACAAGCCGGTAGGGGTCGTCCTCGAAGATCGTGAAGCCGCGCTCGGCAGCCAGCGCCGCCAGGCGCTTGCGCTTGGCCGACGACAGCGTGCAGCCGGCCGGGTTGTGGAAGTTGGTGATCAGGTGGGCGAGCTTTACCGGCCCTTCGTCGAGGGCCCGCTCGACCGCGCCGACGTCGACCCCGTCCGCATCCAGGGGGACCGGGACGAGCTCGACGCCGCGGCGCCGCAGCAGCAGGAGCGTGCGGTCGTAGGTGGGTTGCTCGACGATCACGCGGTCGCCGGGCTCCAGGTAGTGCTGGAAGAGGAGGCTCGCCGCCTCCATCGACCCGTTCGTGACCATCACTCGCTGCGGGTCGATGTCGTGCAGGCCGGCGATCCACTCCGCGAGGCCGGGATGGCCGCGGCCGGTGCCATAGGAGAGCGCGCGCTGCCAGTCGGTCTCGAGCGCCTTCGCGGCAGCCTCGCGAACCAGCTCGTGAGGCAGGATGTCGGCGCTCGGAGCGCCGCGCGCGAAGCTGATCACGTCGTCTGGCATGGCCGCCCGAGTCTACATTCACGCCGAGTGGAGAATTTCGACGCCTGGGCTGGCGTTTTTCTCCACTCGGCGGGGATTTGGGGTTGCTAGGGGCCGAGGGTCTCGGCGGCGATCTGGGCCGCCTCGGTCGGCGACGTGCCGACGCGGACGCCCTGGGCCTCGAGCGCGTCCTTCTTCGCCTGGGCGGTGCCCGCCGAGCCGGAGATGATCGCCCCGGCGTGGCCCATCTGCTTGCCGGGCGGGGCGGTGAAGCCGGCGATATAGCCGACGACGGGCTTGGTGACGTTGGCGGCGATGAAGTCGGCGGCCCGCTCCTCGGCGTCGCCGCCGATCTCGCCGACCATGACGATCAGCTCGGTGTCCGGGTCGGCCTGGAAGAGCGTGAGGATGTCGATGAAGTCCGATCCGACGATCGGGTCGCCGCCGATACCGACGATGCTCGAGTTGCCGAGCCCCGCCTGCTTCAGCTCGTTGCCGATCTGGTAGGTCAGCGTCCCCGACTTCGAGACCACGCCGATCGAGCCCGAGTCGAAGAACTGGGCCGGGATGATGCCGACGTTCGCCTTGCCCGGCGAGAGGACCCCCGGGCAGTTGGGGCCGATCAGCCTGACGCCCGCCTCCCTGGCCT
>JAWVFM010000051.1:0-9224 GCA_033856015.1 Solirubrobacterales bacterium | reverse complement strand
TCAGCTCCTTTGGATTGCGTGAGGTTGCGGGGGTCGACGCGCTGCTTCAGGACGCGGCCGACGTCCTGCTCTCGGCGCTCGGCGGGGACATGGCCGCGATCTTCGAGCACACCGGCGTGGGCGAGGCCATCGTCCGTGCCGAAGCCGGCGAGCCGGTGCCCGCGCCGCCGATCCCGGCGACGGCGTCTTCGCGACGATCGTTTGAGCTGGTTCGCAACTCCGGCCATCCGCTCCTGAGTCCCGACATCCGCAGCGACGAGCGATTTGACGGCCCGGTCCTGCAACAGCTGGGAATGGTCAGCCTGGTCGCCGCCCCGATCGGCTCCGGCTCGGAAGGATTTGGCTTCCTCGGGGCCATGAGCCGCCGCGAGGCAGCGTTCTCAGAGGACGACCTCGCGTTCGTCCAGTCGGTCGCGAACGCGTTGAGCGCTGCCGTTGATCGCGAGCAGGCCCTTGCCAGGGTGGAGCGGGCCGAGGTGCGGATGGTCAACCTCTGGGAGCTGTCGCTCGACCCCCTCGCCGTGTTCGCTTCGGACGGGACGTTCCTCGAGACCAACGCGGCGTGGGAGCGAATCTTGGGCTGGACGCGCGAGGACCTGCTGGGGAAGTCCGCGAGGGAATTCATTCATCCCGACGACCTGGATGCGACCGTCGTCACGGCAGGTCCGACGGCTTTGGTCGAGAGCAGCGTCCCGGAGGTCGTGAACCGCTACCGAGCCAAGGACGGGTCCTGGCGCCGGTTGCTCTGGAGCGTGCACACCGCCCCCGACGGCGACATCTACGCGGTCGCGAAGGACATCACCGAGATGTACCGGGAGCGCGAACAGCTCAACGAGGCGCAGCGAATCGCGCGGATCGGCAGCTGGGAGACGGACCTAGTCTCAGGGCAGTTCACGGCCTCCGAAACTCTGGGATCGATGCTCGAGCTCGATTCCCTGGACCCTGCCTTCGACGACGTGTTCGCACGCGTGCATCCCGATGACCGCGCCCGTGTCAGGGCCAAGTTTGCCGAGCGAACGGTGGACCCGGCGCCAACCGAGTTCCGCGCCGTTCGCGCCGACGGAAGCGTCCGGATGTTCTCCTCCGAGGCCGAGGCGGTCACCGTAGACGGCCAGACAACCCTGATTCGCGGGATGATTCAGGACGTAACAGAGGAGCGCACGCGCGAGCTCGCGCTCCAGCGCTCGGAGGAGCGCTTTCGCCAGGGCTTCGAGAACGCTCCGATCGGGATGAGCCTCGTCGATCCGGCTTCGGGCCGATACGTGCGGGTCAACCAAGCGTTCTGTCGATTCCTCGGCCGATCGGCCGACGAACTTGTCGGGCTCCGCACTACGGACGTCACGCATCCCGACAGCGTCGAGGCAGACAAACGTGCCCTGAAGGGCCTCGCCGCGGGCGAGTTGACCGGGCACGTGACCGAGAAGCGTTACGTCCGCCCTGACGGCTCGGTGGTCTGGGGGGCGCTGAGCGTGTCGGTCGCGCTGGCGGCCGACGGCAGCATCGATGTCTTCTTTGGCCAGGTGATGGACATCACCGAGAGCAAGGAGCGCGAGGCCGAGGTGAACGCTCAGCTCGCCGAGGTCGCCTGGCTTGGCGAGATCAAGCAGGCCTTCGAGGAGGGTCGCTTCGAGCTCCATGCCCAGCCCATCGTCGATGTCGCCACCAGCGAGGTCATCAATCACGAGCTGCTGATTCGCATGCGCGATCACGACGGCGAACTGGTCCCGCCGGGAGATTTCCTACCGGCCGCAGAGAAGTACGGGCCGATCCGCGACATCGACCGCTGGGTGATCTCCCGGGCCGCGGAGATCGCCGCGGACGGGATGGATGTCGCGGTCAACGTGTCCGGCGTCTCGCTCGGCGATCCCTCGCTCGCCACCCACATCGAGGACGAGCTGGAACGCACCGGCGCGGACCCGTCACGACTGGTCTTCGAGATCACGGAGACGGCGCTGATCGAGGCGGGCGAGGGCGCGGTCCAGTTGACGCAGCAGATCCGCAAGCTCGGCTGTCGCTTCGCCCTCGACGACTTCGGCACCGGCTACGGGACCCTGCAGCACCTGAAGACGCTGCCCCTCGACTTCCTGAAGATCGACGTCGAGTTCGTCCGCGGCGCTGTCGCGAGCGCGGAGGACAGGCATCTGATCGCCGCGGTGGTCAGCCTCGCTCGGGGCTTTGGCCTGCGAACGGTGGGAGAAGGCGTCGAGGACCAGGAGACGCTGGAGCTCCTGGCCGAGATGGGAGTCGATTACGCGCAGGGCTTCCACCTCGGAAGGCCCGCGCCGCTCGACACCTGAGCCGGCGTGGGCTCAGCGCGCCTGGGGCCGCCGTTCGTGGCCCGCGCAGCTGAGCACCGGTACGCGCGGATAACGCGGGTAGGACGAGTCCGTTCGCGAGCGTTCGCAGAGCGAGAAGCTCGAACCGCGCGTGTTGCGGACGATCCGCTGATGCACGCAGGAGTCGCAGAGCCCGTTTGACGGGAGCGGCATGCTCGTAATGATGCCGGTCACTCGGCGTTTCCAATACTTCACTTCGTATAGTTATGTCGTTGGCGACGCTCAAGCGACTACTGGGGTTCCTGCGCCCATACAGGCGATCGGTGATCTGGTCGCTCGTTTTCGCCTGGGCGGCGATGGCCATGACGGTCCTCATCCCGTTCCTCGTCGGGCGGACCGTGAACGTCATCCAGGACAAGAACCACCACGCCGTCCTGCCGCTCGTGCTCGCGGTACTCGGCGCAGCGGTCCTGCGACTCGGCCTGACCTTCGTGCGACGGCTGACCGCGGGCAAGGTCTCGGTCAACGTCGAATACGACCTGCGCAGCAACTTCTACGGACACCTCCAGCGGCTGGAGCTCGGGTTCTTCGACAGCCAGCAGACCGGGCAGCTCATGTCCAGGGCCACCGTGGACCTGCAGGGGATCCGCTTCTTCCTCGGCTACGGCCTGATCTTCTTGACGCAGAACGCGCTGACGCTCCTGCTGGCGGGGGCGGTCATGTTCGCGATCCAGCCGGGGCTGGCAGCGCTGGCGCTGGCGCCCGTTCCGCTGGTGGTCTTCACGGCGAGCCGCTACAACCGGCGCTCGCGGCCGGCTGTCCAGGAGATCCAGCAGCGCCTGGCCGAGCTCACGGCCGAGGTCGAGGAGTCCATCTCCGGGATCCGGATCGTGAAGGCCTTCGCGCGCGAGCCCTACATGCTCGCGCGGTTTCGCCGCACGGTGAACCGCGTCTTCGACCAGAACGTCTACTCGACCCGCCTCTCCGCGTTCTACTCGCCCCTGCTCGGGTTCCTGCCGAGCCTGGGGCTGGCCGCGATCCTGCTCGTTGGCGGGCGCCGGGTCATCAACCACCAGATGACGCTCGGCGACTTCGCCGCCTTCTACACGTACCTGATGATGCTCATCGGGCCGATGCGGATCCTCGGCACCTCCCTGGGCATGGCGCAGCGTGCGGTCGCCGCGGGCAACCGAATGTTCGAGATCCTCGATCGTGAGCCCCGAATCGATGACGCGCCCGGCGCGCAGCCGCTGCCGGACGGCCGGGGGACGGTGGAGTTTCGCGACGTCTCGCTCACGTACACGGGAGAGTCGGCGGCCCTCGAGGACGTCGAGCTGCGCATCGAGGCGGGCCGAACGGTCGCGCTCGTCGGGCCGAGCGGGTCGGGCAAGACGAGCCTCGTCGCGCTCCTCGCACGGCTCTACGACCCGACGCACGGCCGCGTGGTCATCGACGGCGCGGACGTCCGCGATGTGAAGCTGACCTCGCTTCGCTCCGAGGTCGCCTTCGTCGCCGAGGAGAGCTTCCTGTTCTCGGCCTCGGTCGCCGAGAACATCTCCTACGCGCGGCCCGAGGCGACGCAGGAGGAGATCGAGCTCGCCGCGCGGCGCGCGCAGGCGCACGAATTCATCGAGCGCCTGCCTAACGGCTACGAGACCGTGATCGGCCAGCGCGGGCTGACGCTCTCGGGCGGCCAGCGCCAGCGCATCGCCATCGCCCGCGCGCTCCTCGCGGACCCGCGGGTGCTCGTGCTCGACGACGCGACGTCGTCCGTGGACGCGCGGACGGAGGCGGCGATTCGGGATGGCTTCGCCGAGGTCATGGAGGGTCGGACCACCTTCATCGTCGCGCACCGGCTATCCACGATCTCACTGGCCGACGAGATCGTCGTGCTCGACGAGGGACGCGTGGTGGACCGTGGCACGCACGACGAGCTCGTGGCGCGCTCGCCCCTCTACCAGGAGATCGCAGGCTACGGCTGTGACGACTCCGTCTACCTGCAGCGAGACCTCGAGGAGCGCGAGGAGGTCGCCCGGCTGTGAAGCGCCTGCGCGCCATCTGGCTCGTGATCCGGGGTCAGGACCAGCGGGCGCGAAAGATCCGCTGGATGCTGGCCCTCCTGCGCCCCTACCGAGGACGGGTCGTGGCGATGTTCGTCGCGCTGGTCGTGGCCACGGCCGCGGGCCTTGCTCCTCCCTACCTCGCGGGCAGGGCGGTGGACAGCGGCATCACCCACGGCGACCTGACGGCGCTCGACTGGATCGTCGCCGCGTTCCTCGTCTCCGCGCTCATCTACTGGGTGGCGACCTACGCCCAGACGTACCTGACCGGCTGGGTCGGTGAGCGGGCGCTGCAGGACCTGCGCGAGTCCATCTACGTCCACCTGCAGAAGATGTCGATCGGGTTCTTCACCCGGCGCAGTCCGGGCGTCCTGATCTCGCGGCTGACGAACGACGTCGAGGCGCTCAACAACCTGGTCACCGACGGGATAGTCACGATGTTCTCGAGCGTGCTGACGCTGGTGGGCGTGGTGCTCATCCTGCTCTTCCTGGACCTGAAGCTGGCGCTGGTCGTGTTCCTGACGTTCCCGCTGCTGGCCGTCGGCAGTCTCGTCTTCCGGGTGATCTCAGCAGGCGCGTACCGGCGAACGCGCGAGACGATCGCCGCGATCACCGGCTACCTGCAGGAGACCATCTCCGGCGTTCGCGTCGTGAGGAGCTTCGCGCAGGAGGGCCGGCACGTGGAGCGCATGGGGGTGCTGAACGACGACAACAGGCAGGCGAACATGACGACCGTCTACCTCAACGCGTCGTACTTCCCCGCCGTGGAGCTGCTCTCCGCGATCGGGACGGGGGTGATCCTGCTCTACGGCGGCTATCGCTACATCGACGGCGACATCCAGATCGGCATCCTGATCGCCTTCATTGGGTACCTGCAGCAGTTCTTCGACCCGATCCAGCAGATCTCGCAGCTCTACACGACCTACCAGCAGGGCATGGCGGCCCTCGACAAGATCTTCGAGCTCCTCGACACCGAGCCCGACATGGTCGACGCCCCGGATGCTCATGACATCGCTCAAATCCGGGGTGAAATCGAGCTCGATCACGTCTCGTTCTCCTACACCGGGGATGGCGACTGGGCGCTGCGAAACGTGGACCTGCACGTGCCTGCCGGGCAGACGGTGGCGCTGGTCGGCGAGACGGGGGCCGGGAAGTCAACGCTCGCGAAGCTGGTGGCTCGCTTCTACGACCCCCAGCAGGGCAGCCTGCGCGTGGACGGGCAGGACGTCCGGGAGCTACGCGTCCAGAGCCTGCGCTCGCAGCTCGGGATCGTTCCCCAGGAGGGGTTCCTGTTTTCGGGCACGGTCCGCGAGAACATCGCGTTTGGCCGGCCGGAGGCGACGGACGAGGACATCCATTCCGCGGCGCGCACGGTCGGCGCGGAGGGCTTCATCGAGGGCCTCCCCGACGGGTTCGAGACGCAGGTGGGCGAGCGGGGGGTCCAGCTGTCGGCAGGACAGCGCCAGCTGGTCGCGTTCGCACGCGCATTGCTGGCGCAGCCGCGGATCCTGATCCTCGACGAGGCGACGTCGAACGTGGACGTGCGCACGGAGCGCACGATCGAGCGCGGGCTCGAGCGCCTGCTCACCGGGCGGACGGCGATCGTCATCGCGCACCGGCTCTCGACGATTCGGCGCGCCGGGAGGATCGTGGTGCTCGACCAGGGCGAGGTGGCCGAGAGCGGCACGCACGAGGAGCTGCTGGAGGCCGGCGGCGCGTACGCCGGGCTCTACGGCGCCTGGGCCGAGCAATCGGCCGCTTAGCCGCTAGACCTGGTTAGGGACTGCTGCCGCCGGAGCCGGGTCCGACGCCCCCGGTGCCGCCGCCACCCGATCCGCCGTTCGGCGGGGTGATGGGAGCCGGGCTGCCGCCGCCGGTGTCGGGCGGGGCGGTGGTCGGCGTCGTCGGCGTGACGACTGTGGGGGTCGTCGGCGTGACGGGGGTGGTCGTGGTGGTGCTCGAGGTCGCGGTATTCACGGACGAGCCGGCCGGGGAGCCGACGTTGCCGCACTTGCGGAAGCCGTAGCTCGAGGCGGCGGAGCGGGCCTTGGCCTCGGCGGTGTCGAGAGAGGCTGCGATGGTCGCAAGCGAGCCGACGTCGCCGCGCTGGAGCGCGAGGTGCTTGCGCCCGAGCTGGGCGTTGACGCTTCCGAGGGCGGAGAGGTAGGCGCTCGGGGAGGCACCCTGCGGAGCGCCGAGGGACTGGAGGCTCCGGAGCTCGTCGCGGGTGACCGCGAGCTGCTGCGCGGTAGCGGACGCCTGTTCGGCCGAGGTCGAGCCCGGGACGATGGAGTTGATGGCGGCGCTCGACTCGGCGCAGATTTCGTCCGCCTGCTGGATGAACGAGGAGCGGCTGAGGGGTCCCGATGTGGTGGTCGTGCTCGAGGCCACGGTGGCAATCGAGCTCGTGTCGGTCCCGCTGCCGCACCCCGCGACCACCGCGGTTGCGGCCAAAGTCCCTGCTACGGCCAGAGTTCCGGCGGTCGCGCGCATACCGGATTTACGGTAACAGGGTGGGGGCATCCACCCTGACTACCCGCCCAGGCGGAAACGTCACACCCAGCCCGGCCGCCGGTGCCCGTTCCGGCCCCCGTATGTGTCGGTTTGGCTGTGACAATTGCCGCAAAGCAGCTCGAGGTTCTCCAGCCGGTTGTCGCGCCCGTCGCCGTTCACGTGGTGGAGCTGCATGCTCAGCGGCTTCCCCTGCCACTCGGTGATCCCGCAGCGTTCGCAGCGGTCTTGCTTCAGGCCGGCGTTCAGAAGTCTCCGCTTCAGGTGATGGCGGTTGGTCTTCCGACCGACAACCAGCAGCTCGCTGATGTCGATGATCCAGGGTCGAAGCGTGATGTCCCCGCGTCGGACCGCGCTGTACCAGGCTTGCCTCGAAAAGCCGAAGCGCTTCTGGCAATCACGCCAGGACAGGCCCGTCTCGTAGACGCGCCGTATCTCGTCCCAATCGAATCGCCTGGCGAATCGCGACTCGATCGGGACGTCGAGCCGGCGGGCGTGGAACGACACCGTGCTCTTCGTGATGCCCAGGCGTCGCGCAATTTCGACCTGCTCGACTCCGGCGGCGAGCAATTGGCGAACGGCTTCTCGCGTCTTTCCCGGACGGCGGTCTGCCCTTTCAACCCATTCCCCTGACACGAACATGTGTTCCCACACAGGACGGATGGAATCACGCCGGGGCGGAGATTCGAACTGGGGATCCAGGACTTGAACCTGGACTTCTAGAACCAGAATCTAGCGGGCTGCCAATTACCCCAATCCCCAAGGCGGAGCAAAGATAGCGGGCCGCTCGAGACCGGATCCTCGCGTCAGCCCACCCCGCCCAGATCCGTGTCCAGATCGGCCAGCTCGGCCTTCTTTCCCGAGACGTCGGTGCCCGACTCGAGCAGGCGCCGGGCGTGGATCAGGTCGTCGGAGCGGCCGACCGTGAGCGCCGCGGCGACCTTGCCCCCGGCCAGGTACCAGGCCGTGAACTCGCCGTCGTCGGCGCTCCCGCGCCACACCACCTCGTCCCACTCCGAGGCAGGGCCGACGTACTCCAGGCCCGTCCAGTCGGCCAGGTCGCTGAAGAAGTACGGGACCTCGCGATAGGGGTCGGTCCCGCCCAGCATCCCGGCCGCTGCATGGCGACCCTGCTGAAGCGCCACGTCCCAGTGCTCCACCCGCAGCCGGCGCCCGTGGACCACGCTCTCGTACGAGCAGCAGTCGCCTGCCGCGAAGATTCCCTCGTGCGACGTCTCGAGCTTGGCGTCGCAGATGATCCCGTTGTCCACCTCGAGCCCACCGCGCTCGGCCAGCATCATGTCGGGCTTCACGCCGGCGCCGATCACCACCATGTCGCCCTCGAACTTCCGGCCGCTCGCGGTGACCAGGGCATCCACGTCCCCGTCGCCCTCGAACCCCGCGAGCTCCTCCCCGCCGACGATCTCGATGCCCTTCGACACGAGCAGCTCGTGGAAGAACCGGCCGACCTCCTCGCCGAACGTTCGCGACAGCGCGACGTCCTCCATCATCACGATCGTGCATTTCCGGCCCATCGCCGTGAGCGACGCGGCCACCTCGCAGCCGATGTAGCTGCCGCCGACGAGGAGCACGTGCTCTGCCCCCGCCGCCTGCTCGCGGATCGCGTCGGAGTTGCCGAACGCGCGCAGGTAGTGGATCCCCTCGTTCTGGGACCCGTCAACGCGCAGCAGGTTCACGTTCGCCCCGGTGGCGATGAGCGCCTTGCCGAACCCCACCTCCTCCCCGCCCTGAAGCGTCGCCGTCCGCGCTGCCGGATCGAGCGACATCACGCTCGTCTTCGTGCGGAGCTCGACGTCGTTCTCCTCGTACCACTCCGGCGGGTTGACATAAGCGTCGGCCCGCTCGGCCTCCCCGCGCAGATACTCCTTGGAGAGCGGCGGGCGCTCGTACGGGGGCTCGGGCTCGCGGCAGGCCAGCAGGACCGAGCCGCCGGCGCCGCGCTTGCGCAGCTCCGACGCGCAGTACGCGGCGGCCAGGCCGCCCCCGATCACCAGAAAGTCGACGTCTTGCCTCGCCGCCACCCCGTGCTCCTACCCGCGCGCGCCCGCGCCTACTCGCCGCCGTCGGGGCCGAAGTACGCGGTGAGGTCCTCCTCGAGCCCCGGATCCAGCACGGCGAGGATCTCGTCGCCCTCCTCGAGCACCGTGTCCGCAGTGGGAACGAACCCACGGTCCTCGCGCAGGACCGAGATCAGGAGGCTGCCCTCGGGCATCTCCAGGTCCGCCACCCGCTTGCTCGCCGCCTTCGAGCTCTCATGCACCAGGATCTCGATGATCTCGAGCCGCTGCTGGGGCAGGTCCAGAAGGTGGACCAGGCCGTACTCGGGCACCTCGTGCTCGATCAGGCGCAGGATCAG
>JAWVFM010000050.1:0-7898 GCA_033856015.1 Solirubrobacterales bacterium | reverse complement strand
CACCGAGCTGCTCGGGCACTGGTGGTGGGAGGGGCCCGATTGGCTCTCGGCGGTTGTCGCCGAGGCGGGCGGCCACGGCGTCGATCTGGTCACGCTCTCCGAGGCCGCCGAGCGCCACGAGGCGCAGGACCGCCCGCTGACGGCGTCGACGTGGGGCGAAGGCAAGGACCTCCGCACATGGGACTCGCCGGAGGTGGCCGACCTGGTGCGGGCATCGCGACGGCTCGAGCTGCGCCTCCTGACCGCTCTCGGCGACGGGCTCGAGGGCTCCTCCGCGCTGCGGGCCACGCGCGAGCTCATGGCGCTGCAGGCGAGCGACTGGGCCTTTCTGGATCGCCGCCGCCAGGCGGGCGATTACCCGTACCAGCGTGCCACCGACCACGCTGAGGCGATGCTCGAAGCCATACACTCCGCCGCGCCCACCGAGGGACGCCTGCGAAACCTGGCTCCCGACCTCAGCCTCGCGCCCCTTCTCGAGCCTTGACCCGCACCCTCATTCTCACCTGGGAGTACCCGCCTCTGATCGAGGGCGGACTCGCCCGCCACGTCCGGAAGGTCGCCGAGGGCCTTGCCGAGTGCGGCGTCGAGGTTCACGTGCTCACGCGCGGAGGCGAGGAGTCGCCGCCCGAGGAGGAGGTCGCGGGCGTCCGCATCCATCGCGTGCTGGAGCCGAAGCGCCCCAGCGACCTGGGCGAGTTCGTCGCCTGGGTCGAGCGGATGAACTCGGACATGCTGGCGGCCGGCGTCGACCTCGGAGACCGCTTCGACTTCGACATCGTCCACGGCCACGACTGGCTCGTCGCGATGGCCTGCGATCACCTCTCGCGGCGCTTCGACGCGCCACTCGTCACGACGATCCACGCCACGGAGCACGGCCGCCACCAGGGTTGGGTGGAGAACCACCCGCAGTCCTACATCCACGGCGTCGAGCGGTGGGTGACGAACCGGGCGGACCGCGTGATCGCCTGCTCCGTGTACATGCGCGACCAGATCGCCGACATCTTCGGAGTGGACGACGAGCGCATCACCGTGATCCCAAACGGGATCGATCCCGGCGACCTCCGGCCGGCGGACGAGCCGGAGCTTCGGCGCCTGCGCGCCGAGTTCGCCGCGCCCGACGAGCGGCTCGTCCTCCTCATCGGCCGGCTGGTCTACGAGAAGGGCTTCCAGCTCGCGCTCGACGCCATGCCCGCCGTGATCGCGGCGGCGCCGAACACCCGCTTTCTCGTCGCCGGCTCGGGCACGCACGAGGCGGAGCTTCACCGCCAGGCGCGCGAGCTCGGCCTGATGGAGCACGGGACCTTCCTCGGCTGGATCGGCGACGACGTCCTCCACTCGCTCTACCGGATCGCAGACGTTTGCGTGGTGCCCTCCATCTACGAGCCGTTCGGCCTCGTCGCGCTCGAGGCGATGGCGTCCGGCTGTCCCTGCATCGTCGCCGACACCGGCGGCCTGCGCGAGGTCGTCCCGCGGGACGAGGTGGGGCTGCGGTTCACCGCTCGCGACCCGCAGCACCTCGCCGCCGCGGCGGTCAGGCTCCTCACCGACGACGAGCTTCGCGACCGACTTATACGCGAGGCCCGCGAGCACGTCCAGCGCTTCGACTGGGCCGACGTCGCCGCGGCCACCTGCGAGCTCTACGCCGAGCTCGTTCCGGTCGAGGAGCGCCGCGCCTAGAGCAGCTCGCCGACGGCCGCCGCGAACACCTCGCTGTGGCGGTCGACGTCCTCCGGCGTCGTCTCCGGAGAGATCAGCGCCATGTTGTGGAATGGCGTCAGCAGGACGCCGCGGTTCAGCGCGTAGAGGTGCATGAAGCGCTCGAGCTCCGGGTCGGACGCCGCATGCGCCGCGGACCCGTTGCGGGCGCGCTCCGCCTCGAAGCGGTACTCCGCCCGGCAGCCGAGCTGCGTGACGTTCCACGGCAGGCCGTGGGAGTCGATCACTTCCCGCACGCCGTCGGCGAAGCGTCCCGCCAGCGGGATGGTCCGCTCGAACGCCTCCTCCGTGAGCACCTCGCCCAGGGTGGCGCGGACGGCCGCCAGCGACAGTACGTTGCCCGCGAGGGTGCCGCCGATGCCCCCGGTGTCCTCGTAATCGGCCTCGGCGCTCGCCAGGGCTCGGTCGCCCACGTCGGCGCGCAGGCCGAGCGCCCCGCAGGGGATCCCGCTGCCCATCGCCTTGCCGAGGGTCACCATGTCCGGCGCAAGACCCCAGGCTGCCGTGCAGCCGCCGGGCCCGGCCGAGAACGTGTGGGTCTCGTCGATGATCAGGAGCGTCCCGGTCTCGCGTGTCAGGCGCCGCAGCTCGTCGTGGTAGCCGGGATCGGGGAGGACGATGCCCATATTGGTCATCGCCGGCTCGGCAAGGACGCACGCGACGTCGCGAGGCTCCAGCGTCGCAGCGAGGGCATCGACGTCGTTCCACTCGATCGCCCTCGTCGTCATGGCCGGGTCGACGGCGGCCCCCACGTTGCCGGCGCGCGAGCGGGTCACCCCGCGCTCGCCCACGGCGAACGCCTCGTCCACCGAGCCGTGGTAGCAGTAGCTGAAGACGAGCACGAGCCCTCGCCCCGTCACCTCGCGAGCCAGTCGCAGCGCTGCCCGGTTCGCATCGGTGGCCGTCAGCGTGAACATCCACTGCTCGGGACCGAAGCGCCGGCCCAGCTCCTCGCCAACCCAGGCGGCGTCCTCGCTGGGCAGCATCGTGGTGATCCCGCCCGTGGCGAGCTGCCGCGCGACGGCCTCGCGGACGGGGGCGGGAGAGTGGCCGGTCATGGCCCCCGTGTCGCCCAGGCAGAGGTCCACGTACGCGTGCCCGTCAACGTCGGTGATCCGCGCTCCGGACGCGCTGGCGCCATAGACCGGAAAGGCGCCGGCCCAGAGGCGCATCCACGGCATCGGCACGCCGCCGAAGAGGAACCGCTCGGAGCGCTCGTGCAGCTCGCGGGAACGAGGGTGCTCATCGGCGAACCTGGCCAGCTCGCCCGCCAGGAGCTCGCCGAGGCGGACGCGGTCCACCCCGGAGTCAGACACGCTCGCCGTCCGGCTCGAGAACCCCTTCGCCGACCGGCTCGACAGGGTTCGGCCAGCGCAGGCCTTCGGGCGCATCGCGCATGCGCAGGATCCGCGCCGGGGTTCCGGTGACCACCGCATTCGCCGGGACGCTGCGGGTCACCACGGCGTAGGTACCGAGAACCGAGTTGTCGCCGACGCGGACGCCGCGGAGCACACAGGCGCCGTATCCGATCCAGACGTTGGAGCCGACCTCGACGTCGCGCTTGTAGATGCCCTGCACCCGGATCGGGCGCTCCACCTCGACCATGCCGTGGTCGAAGTCGATGAACATCGCCCGGTCGGCGATGACGCACTCCGCGCCGATCCGGACGCGCTGGTAGGCGGAGATCGTGCACTCCTGGCCGATGACCGTCTTCGGCCCGATCTCGACGACGCCCTCGTGGCAGCGAATCTTCGAACCGTCGCCGATCCAGCTGAAGCGGCCGAAGCGGATCCTGCCGCGCTTGGCGATCTGCAGCTCGAGGTTGCGTCCGAAGAAGACGGGGCCGTCGGTCTCCCACCTCCAGCCCGCGGGGGTCAGGAACCGGCGCCAGAGGTAGCGCCAAAGGAGCCGCCCGTACTTGGGGGTCAGCATCCGGTTGCGGGCGAGGAAGCGGATGGTCTCGATCACTGGAAGGCGGACTCTAGACTGGCGCGCGATGACGGAGACGGCGTCCAAGTCGCTGGCGGAGCGCGTCCTCGCGGGAGAAGGCCGCGCGCTCGCACGGGCCATCACGCTGGTCGAGAACCGCGATCCGGCAGGCGACGAGCTCGTGGCCGAGCTCTACCCGCACACCGGGAAGGCGAGGATCGTCGGGCTCACCGGTCCTCCGGGCGTCGGCAAGAGCACGCTGATCGGCGCGATCACCGCGGTCCTTCGCAAGCAGGACCGGCAGGTGGGAGTGCTCTCGATCGACCCGTCGAGCCCCTTCACGCATGGCGCGGTCCTGGGCGACCGCATCCGGCTCTCCGACCACTTCCTCGACCCGGGCGTGTTCATCCGCTCGATGGCAACGCGGGGCTCGCTCGGCGGGCTCGCCGAGGCGGCGCTCCAGGCCGCGCTGCTGATGGACGCCTCAGGCAAGGACGACGTCCTGGTCGAGACCGTGGGCGTCGGCCAGGCTGAGGTCGACGTGGTGGATCACGCCGACACGGTGGTCCTCGCGCTGATGCCGGGCTCCGGGGACTCGGTGCAGGCGCTGAAGGCCGGCGTCATGGAGATCCCGGACGTGATCGTGGTCAACAAGTCCGAGCACCCGCTCGCCGACACCATGGTCCGCGAGATTCGCTCCGTCCTGGCCATCGGCCCGAAGACGAGCTGGCGGGTGCCGATCGTGCGCACCGAGGCTGCGAAGGGAATCGGGATCGATGAGCTCACGGAGGCGGTCGACGCCCACCGCGAGCACATCGAGGCGGAGGGCACGCTGGCCGAGCGCCGTGCCCGCAACCTGCGCGCCGAGGTCCTCGGGATCGCCGTCTACAGGCTGCGGCGCGAGCTGACCGAGCGCGCCGAGAACGACCCGGAGTGGGCGGGCCTCCTCGACCGCGTTGTCCGGCGCGAGATCGACCCTGCCACCGCGGCGCGGGAGTTGCTAGAAACGGAAGGCGATGCCTGAGGCAGAGATCAATTCCGACCACGGCAAGAGCTGGCCCGGGCTCCAGGTCGACGACCGCGCGGGCGCTCAGGTCGGACGCGTCGAGGGCGCGCTCATCGATGACGCCTCGAACACCGTCGAGTGGCTCCTGGTTCGCTTCGGACGGTTCGGACAGCGAGCGCTGGTCCCCGCTCGAGACGCGGTGGGCGCGGTCGGGCGGATCTGGGTGCCGTTCGACCTCGAGCAGATCCGCAGCTCGCCGAAGGCCAGCCCCGGAACAGCGCTGAGCAAGGCCGACGAGCTCGCCCTGCTTGCGCACTACGGCGTCGGCGGCCCGGCCGGCCGCGCGGCAGAGCTGTCGAAGCGCGACGGGTCCGGCCCCACCGCTCGCCCCGCCTAGCTCGGGACTAACAGCCCAGCTGGCGGGCGATGACCATCTGCTGCACCTCGTCCGTGCCCTCGCCGATGGTCAGGATCTTGGCGTCGCGGTAGAAGCGGCACACGGGGTACTCCTCGATGAAGCCGTAGCCGCCGTGGATCTGGACCGCCTCCTCGGTAGCGCGAACCGCAAGGCGCCCAGTCTTGAGCTTGGCCTGCGCGGCGGTGAGGGTGAACGACTCGCCGCGGTCCTTCTCGATCGCGGCCTTGTAGGTGAGCAGGCGCGCCGCCTCGATCTCGGCGGAGAGGTCGGCGATCTTGGCCTGGATCGCCTGAAAGCGCGAGATCGGCTTGCCGAACGCCTGACGCTCCTTCGCGTAGGCGAGCGCCTCGTCGAGCGCGCCCTGCGCGAGGCCCACGCCCATGGCGGCGACCCCGATCCGGCCCCCGTCCAGGATGTGGAGGAACTGCTTGAAGCCCTCGCCGCGCCGGCCCAGGAGGTTCGCCTCGGGAACGTGGCAGCTGTCGAAGCTGAGCGGCCGGGTGTCGGACGCGTTCCAGCCCATCTTCCGGTACGGCTCGCCAACCTCGTACCCGGGCGTTCCGTTGGGGACGATGATGTTGGAGATCTCGCGCTGGCCGTTCTCGCCCCCGGTGACCGCGGTGATCGTCACGCACGCTGAGATGTCCGTGCCGGAGTTGGTGATGAACTGCTTGGCGCCGTCCACCACCCACTCGCCGTCGTCGAGCTTGGCGCGCGTCCGGGTGTTGCCGGCGTCCGAGGCGGCCTCGGGCTCGGTCAGCCCGAAGGCCGCCAGGCGGCGACCGGCACAGAGCTCGGGTAGCCATTCCGACTTCTGCTCCTCCGTGCCCCAGAGGTAGATGGGCATCGTCCCGAGCGACGTGTGCGCGGCCAGCGTGATGCATACCGAGGAGTCGATCCGCGCGAGCTCCTCGACCGCGAGAGCGTAGGAGAGGGTGTCCGCTCCACCGCCTCCGTACTCCTCCGGGAACGGGATGCCCATGAGCCCGAGCTCGCCGAGCTTGGCGACGATCTCGTAGGGAAACGCCTTGGTGCGATCGAGCTCGGCCGCCACCGGCGCGACCTCCTGGCGAGCGAAGTCGCGCACGGTGTCGCGCAGGAGGCGCTGCTCGTCGGAAAGGCCGAAGTCCACGGGGCGAGGATCGTAGTGCGCGACGCTACTTGTGGCAGATGGCCGTGACGTGCGCGCGGAGCTTCTTCGTCCCCATGCTGTCGACGCGCGCATTCCAGGCCATGTCGGTGCTGCCGTTGTACATGGTCCTGGCCAGCATCTCGAGACCGGGCTTGCCGTTCTGCGTGACGCCGCCGCCGAGCACCCACTGCCCCTTCGGGCAGGGAGCCGACCCGGCTCCTCGGTGTCCGCCCCTGGCGCTGAAGGCGCTCGTCTCGTAGTGCAGGCCGCCGATCGGGGCGCAGACCACGTACGCCAGCACGGACTGGTTGGAGGCGGAGAGGTTGTCGTCCGTGGCTCGCCAGCCGTCGTCAGGGGCTCGACCGTGATCGCCTGAGTCGAACGGGGCGGAGCCGACGACGCGCTGCTGACCGTACGATCCGGTCGTGTAAGCGCCGCCGCCGACGGCGTGAAGCGCTGCCGGGCAGCGGACCTTCGAGCTCGCACGGCGGAACGACAGGCTCGGTTCGCTCTGCGACTTGACCTTCAGCCCCTCGAGCGCTCCGCAGACCACGCCGGCGGTGATGTATTGCCCGCTCACGAAGCTCACGTCGTCGAACGCCGAGAGCCACTGGTTGTAGTGGACCATGTCCGGGGTTCCGGGCAGCGTTGCGGTCAGCGCCTCCTGGCCGAAGCTGCCGCTCGTGTCCGCCCCGCCGCCGACGGCCTCGGCCGGGTCAGCGCACTGCGGAGAGATCTGCGTGGCCTCCTGTCCCCCCAGCGACGATTTTGCCGACGCTGCCAGATTGCGGTGGTTCTGCGTGCCGCCGCCGGCCGACGCCGCGACGGGGAGCGCCGCCTGCGCGACCCCGAGGACCGCAAGGGCCGATGCGAAGAGCAGGGCACTGCGGTGCTTCACGGGCACAAGTCTACGATCCGGCGATGCCGCCCGGCCGGACCGACGTTCGCCTCGGCCATCGCCGCGCCGACGGGGTGGCGCCAAGCCTGTTCGTCTGGGTCGAGCGCGGCGTCCAGCGCCGCCCCCGCGTGGCGGCAGCTCTGCAGGGCACCGTCGTCTTCCGCTTCCAGGAGGACATCTCGCCGCTTCGACTGACCTTCGGCGGAGGCCTAATCGACGTCTCGGACGCCGACCTCGCCTCGCCGGACCTCACCGTCTCCGGTCGCCTGCCGGACATCGTCCATCTCGCCACCGCGCCCAACGTCCTGGGCGTGCCCAACCCGATGCGCCTCGACGGCCTCGGCGCGATCCTGCGCCTCTCCCGCGGCCGCGTGACGATCGACGGCGACCGCGGCTTGGCGCTGCGCCTGATCAGGCTGCTCGCGCTCTAGGGCGTCTAGCTCGGCGCGGAGAGCGACCGGGCCAGCTCGACCAGGAGCCGGACGCCGAACCCGGTCGGGCCGTTGCCCCAGTACTCGCGGCCCGTGTCCCATGCGGTCCCGGCGATGTCCAGGTGGACCCAGGGCTTCTCGTCGACGAACTCCTCGAGGAACGACGCCGCGTAGATCGTCCCAGCCTTGCGCTTGAACGCCGCGTTCGTCAGGTCCGCGACGCGGCCCTTCGTCAGCTCCTTGTACTCGGCGTGGAGCGGCAGGCGCCACGCCAGCTCGCCGCTCGCTGCGGCAGCCGCGGCCACCGCGGCGGCGAGGTCGTCGTCG
Organism: Solirubrobacterales bacterium; assembly: GCA_033856015.1. Lineage (GTDB taxonomy): Bacteria > Actinomycetota > Thermoleophilia > Solirubrobacterales > 70-9 > JAWVFM01. The sequence goes on along the minus strand of JAWVFM010000050.1, from coordinate 41 downwards.
TTGGCGATGAGCGCCGCGTAGGTGGAGCCCAGGGCGACGAT
>JAWVFM010000049.1:0-3159 GCA_033856015.1 Solirubrobacterales bacterium | reverse complement strand
TCGTCAGCCTCTCCGGAACCCGCGTCTCGGCGATGGAAGGCCTCGTCCTGGTCGGCGCCAGCCTCGCGGTCTACCTGATCCCGATCGCCGCGATCGCCTGCATCGGCCTGCTCTTCTCGACCCTCTTTCGCAACAGCGCCGCGGCGATCGTCGGCACCCTGATGTTCACCCTGCTGATCCAGCTCGTCGGGATCCTCCCCGGCCTCGAAGGCCTCGGCCCCTATCTCCTGAGCACCCAGTACAACGCCTGGCAGGGACTCCTGCGCTCGCCGATCGACTGGGCCCCGATCGTCCGCGCCACCTGGGTCTGCGCCATCTACGGCCTGCCGGCGCTGGTCGCCGCCGCGCTCGTCTTCCTGCGCCGCGACGTCGCCGGAGACTGAGCGGGATGTCCGAGGGCGTGCTGATCGTCGAGGACGACGCGCCGGTGCGGCGGATGCTCGAGCGCAGCCTCGGTGCCGAGGGCTTCGACGTGCGCAGCGCCGCCGACGGCGGGACGGCTCTGGCGATGATCGAGCAGTCAACGCCCGATCTCGTCGTGCTCGACGTGGCGATGCCGGGCCTCAGCGGCATCGACGTCTGCCGGCGCCTGCGCGAGAGGGGTATGACCGGAGGGGTCCTGATGCTGACCGCGCGCGACGCGGTCGAGGACCGGGTTCGCGGATTGGAGGCGGGCGCCGACGACTACGTGGTCAAGCCGTTCGCGATCGAAGAGGTGGCGGCGAGGCTCCGCGCCCTGCTCCGTCGCGGCCGCGATCGCAGCACCCGGATCAGCTTCGGCGCGATCACCCTCGACACCGCCACCAATTCGATCGACCGCGGCGGCGGCGAGCGGATCGAGCTGACCGCCCGCGAGGCCCAGCTTCTGGAGATGCTGATGCGAAACCCGCGCACGGTCCTCTCGCGGCGTGAGGCGGTCGAGCGGATCTGGGACGGAGCCGCCGTGGAGAACGTCGTCGACCGCTATGTGGCACGGCTGCGGCGAAAGCTCGAGGACCCATTGCTGATCCGGACCGTCTGGGGGGTCGGCTTCATACTCCAGCCGTGAGGCTTCGCAGCCTCAACTCGCGCCTCACGCTCGCCGCGATCGCCGCGGTCCTCCTGGCGGTGCTCGTCCTCGGCATCGGCGCCCGGATCGTCGTCAGCACGAAGCTGCACTCGTCACTGGATCAGAGCCTTCGCCAGCGGGCGGTCGAGGTGGCGCGGCTGAGCATCTCCGCCCCGGCCGTCCTCAGCTCGCCGGGCGCCCTCGAAGCACCCGTTTCGGGGCGGCAGCTGAGCGTCGAGGTGATCGATCGCGAAGGCGCGATCGTCGCCCGCTCGCTGGCCCTGGGAGCGAAGCTGCTGCCGCGCGGGCCGGAGGTCGCCGAAGCTCTCGCCGGGCGCAGCGCCTTCGCCGACGCCGAACTCGACGGCGAACCGATCCGGCTCTTCGCCGCCCCGATCGCCGAAACCAGCGGTCCCGCGGCCGGAGGCGTGGTGATGGTGGCCTCCAGCACCGAGGACATCGAGGACACCGTCCATGAACTCGGCCTGCTTCTCCTCCTCTGCGGCGCGGGCGCGGTGATCGCCGGGGGCATCGCGGCCGCCCTGCTGACGAGGAGGGGCGTCCGGCCGCTGCGCCAGCTCTCCTCCTCGGCGGCGGAGATCGAGCGGACGGGAGACGCGTCGCGGCGACTGGCCACGCCCGAGACCCCGGAGGAGATCGGCGAGCTCGCCCGTACTCTGAACGGGATGCTGGCGGCGCTCGAGGACTCGCGCGAGCGCGAACGGCGCTTCCTCGCCGATGCCGGCCACGAGATGCGCACGCCATTGACCTCGCTTGTCGGAAACATCGATTTCCTCGCCCGCCACGGCGAATCCGAGGAGGTGATCGCGGACCTGCAGGGGGATGCGGCGCGCCTGCAGCGGTTGATCGGGGACCTGCTGGCGCTGGAGCGTGAGAGCGCCGCGCCGCCGCCCGGGCGAGCGGTGCCGCTCGAGCAGACGATTGCCGAGGTGAGCGCGGGCAGACCGGATGTCGTCGTCCGGATCGACCGAACCGCGACCGTGGTCGGCGAGCCCGACGCGCTGGCGCGGAGCCTCGAGAACCTGGTCGAGAACGCCGTCGTTCACGGACCTGCCGGCGGTCGGATCGAGATCCACATGACGGTCGAGGACGGCGTGGCGAATGTGGCCGTCACCGACGAGGGGCCGGGCTTCTCCCCCGACGAGGAGGAAGTGGCGTTCGAGCGCTTCTGGCGCTCGGAGGACGCCCGCGGCCGGGCGGGCTCCGGGATCGGTCTGGCGATCGTCAAAGCCTCGGTCGAGCGCCACGGCGGCTCCGTGCGCGCGAGAGGGTCCACCGTGACGATCACGCTTCCGACCGTGGACGGAGCGAGCTGATGAGCGGCGCGCAGGCCAGCCTCGCGATTTCGGTCTTCATCGCCTGCGCCGTCGAGGCGGTCGAGGCGTTCACGATCGTGCTCGCCGTCGGCTCGACCCGCAGGTGGAGCTCGGCGCTGCTCGGAACCGGCAGCGCGCTTCTCCTGCTCGGGGTGCTGGTGGGCGCGCTCGGGCCGGCCCTGGTCAACCTGCCGATCGATGTGCTGCGGATCGTCGTCGGAGGGTTGCTCCTCATCTTCGGCCTGCAGTGGCTGCGCAAGGCGATCCTCCGTGCTGGGGGCGTCAAGGCGCTGCACGACGAGCTCGCCGCCTTCGAACAGGAGGCCGGAGCCGCCAGGAGCGCTCCGCTCCGCGAGGGCCTCGATCCCTACGCCTTCACGATCTCCTTCAAAGCGGTGCTGCTCGAGGGGCTGGAGGTCGCCTTCATCGTCCTCACCTTCGGAGCCAACCAGCACGACGTCGGATTGGCGGCGCTCGCGGCCGCGGCGGCGGTGGCGGCCGTCGTGCTCGCCGGGGTGGCGGCCCGAGCGCCCCTGGCCCGGGTCCCCGAGAACACGATGAAGTTCGCCGTCGGCGTTCTGCTCACGACCTTCGGGGTCTTCTGGGGCGCCGAGGGCGCCGGCGCCTCCTGGCCGGGCGGGGAGGCCGCCCTGCCGTTCCTGGTGCTGGCGATCCTCCTTGCCGCCGTCCTGATGGTGCGTGACCTGCGCCGTGAGCCGCGGAGCCTGGCGCCCGAGGGCGCCCGATGATCCGCGCCGCCTCCCGCGGAGCCTG
>JAWVFM010000048.1:0-4403 GCA_033856015.1 Solirubrobacterales bacterium | reverse complement strand
ACCTCGCGCGCCTCGATGATCACGAGCGCGGCCAGGACGGCGAGCGCGAGGAACGCGGCGACGCCAAGGTAGGGGCCGATGCGGTCGATCAAGTGCATTCGGTCAAAGGATTCGAGCGACCCACCGGCCCATGCGTCTCACAGGGCCGTCTCCGCGGGCGTCGTGATCTTAGGGCGTACCCCGGTGGCGGCGCGCTTCAGTCCGCCGGAAAAGTGTCGGGGCCGAGCGAGCCGGCCTCGATGCTGTCGCTCAGCGACGTGAGCGCGAACCGCCGCTCGGCGACGACCTCCACGACCCGCTCGGCCAGCCCGGACTCGTCGCCGGACACGAGGAGGCCCTCGACGCGCCCGACCGCCTCCACGACCCACTCGGGGTCGATCGGGGCGGCGCGGACCGCCCGAACGATGCGCTCGGCCGTGGTCGGGTGCATCCGCTCGTCGGGGTTCATCAGCTCCTCGGTGAGCTTCTCGCCCAGGCGCGGGCCCGTGAACTCGATGGCGATGTCGACCTCGGGCTCGTAGCCGGCGAGCCTGATCATGTTGCCGGCGAGGTCCACGATGCGGACCGGTTCGCCCATCTCGAGCACGAACACCTCTCCGGAGCCGGTGCCGAGGTCGCCGGCCTGGATCACCAGCTGGACCGCCTCCGGGATGGTCATGAAGTACCGGGTCATCTCCGGGTGGGTGACGGTGACCGGGCCGCCGCGCTCGATCTGGCGCCGGAAGATCGGCACGACGCTTCCCGACGAGCCGAGGACGTTCCCGAAGCGCACGATCTTGAACTGGGTGAGCGGGTGCCCCTGGCCGGCGGCCTCGACAACCCACTCCGCCATCGCCTTCGAAGCGCCCATCACCGTCCGGGGATTGACCGCCTTGTCGGTCGAGATCAGGACGAAGCGCTCGGCTCCTGCGGCGGCCGCTGTCTCGGCCACTACGCGCGTCGCGAGGACGTTGTTGCGGACGGCCTCGAGCGGGTTCTCCTCCATCAGCGGAACGTGCTTGTAGGCCGCAGCGTGGAAGACGGCGTCCGGCTTGAAGCGCTGCATCACCTCGAGCATCCGGTCGGCCTCGCGGCAGTCGGCCAGGACGGACTCGAAGCGGGTGAAGTGCCAGTGCTCGCTCATCTCGCGGTCGACCTCGAACAGGTTGTCCTCGGCCTGGTCGACCATGACCAGGAGCTTGGGCCCCACCCGGCTGATCTGGCGCGAGAGCTCGGACCCGATCGAGCCACCGGCTCCGGTGACGAGCACCACCTTGTCCTTGAGGTAGGCGCCCACCCGGTCGAGCTCCATCACCACCGGATCGCGGCCGAGCACGTCCTCAACCCGAACCTCGCGAAGCTGGCGAGTCAGCTGCACTCCTCCGCGCAGGAGCTCGAACACGGTCGGCAGCGTCCGCACCTGGATGTCGCGCTCGCGGCAGGCGGTCACGACCTTTGCGCGCAGCGTCCCCGGCGCCGACGGGATCGCGATGATCACCTCGTCCGGCGCCTTGCGGTCGAGGATGGAGCCGATCTCGTCGGTGGACCCGAGCACCTGGAGCCCGGCGGCGCGCATCCCGCGCTTGCGCGGGTCGTCGTCCAGGAAGCCGATGGCGGTGGTGCCGAGGTTGGGGTTCAGCTGCATCTCGCGGACCACCATCTGGCCACCCGAGCCGGCACCCACCACGAGGACCCCGCGCGCATCACGCCGCGCGCTTCGGCTCGGGCGTTCGGCGACCATCCGGACCGCGAGGCGGGCGCCGCCGGTGAGCACGAACGACAGGATGAAGTCGAAGACGATCACGGATCGCGGCAGGCCCGAGTTGAACGGGCGCAGCAGGACGAAGACCGCGACGAGCAGGCCGGTGGCGATCGCCGAGGCGCGGATCACCGGCCAGAGCTCCGGGAGCCTGAAGTAGCGCCACCACTCTCGGTGCAGGCCGAGCAGCTCGAAGAGGGCCGCCTTGCCGAGCGCGACGAAGGCGACCGAGTGCCAGAGCATCGTCGCGTAGCGATCCGGCAGCCCGGGCGAGTCCAGGAAGCGCAGCTGGAACGCCAGCCCGAAGGCCGCGGCCAGCAGCACCGTGTCCGCAACCAGCTGCAGCGCACGGTGACGAAACACCGGATCGAGCGCTCCTTCGAACCGCGACATGCGCGCCGAGTGTAGAGGGCCTCAGGAGGGCGGACCGCCCGCCGCCCGTAAGATGGGCCGTCGCGTCCAGGGCCCCCGATGCTGATTCCAGGAGACATCCTCAACCCGGTCGTCAACGCGGCGACGGACTTCATCAACTCGGCCGGCCTCGCTGGCGTCTTCGTCCTGATGACGCTGGAAAGCGCCTGCATCCCGATTCCCAGCGAGGCGATCATGCTCTTCGCCGGCTTCAACGTCTCCCAGGGGAACCTGACCCTGCTCGGCATCGTCGTCGCGGGAGTGGCGGGCAACGTCCTCGGCGGGCTGATCGCCTACGCCGCCGGCTACTTCGGGCGGATCGAGCTGCTCGAGAGAAGCCGGCTCATCCACGTCAGCCCGGCCCAGCTTGCACGCGTCGACTCGTGGTACGCGCGCAACGGCTCGGCGACGGTCTTCTTCACGCGGATGCTCCCGATCGTCCGAACCTTCAGCTCCCTTCCCGCCGGCGTGGCGCGCATGCCGCTCGGGCGCTTCACGGCGCTGACCGCGTTGGGCTCGATCCCCTGGGTCCTCGCGCTCGCGATCGTCGGGCGGGAAGTCGGCGACCGCTGGGACACGTGGCGCAACCACCTCCACTACCTCGACTACGCAATCGTCGCCCTCGCGGTGCTCGGGCTCGCCTACTACCTGTACCGCCGGCGTGGACGGAGCTCTTGGGATCCGACGCCCCCGGCCTGACGCCAGGCCGGGCCGCGGCCCTCGGGGCCATCCAGGGCCCCACCGAGCTCCTCCCGGTCTCGAGCTCCGCCCACCTCACCCTCCTTCCGTGGCTGGCCGGCTGGCCCTGGCACGACGCGGACCCGGAGGCCCGCAAGAGCTTCGAGGTCGCGGTCCACGCCGGAGCCGCGGTCGCCCTCCTGATCGGGCAGCGCCGCCAGATCGGGAGCGAGCTGCGCGCGTTCGACTCGCGTCGCGCGCTGGTGGTCGGCTTGTCGTTCCTGCCGCCGGCGATCGCCGGGCTTGGGCTGGAACGGCAGATCGAACGGCGACTCGGTGGCCCGCGCTCGACCGCCGGCGGACTTGCGGCGGGCGCCGTCGCGATGGTGCTCGCCGACCGCTGCCCTCAGCGGCGCGGCCCGACCGAGGCGCGACCGGCCGACGGCCTCGCCCTCGGGGTCGCCCAGGCGCTCGCGCTGGTTCCGGGCGTCTCGCGCAACGGCGCGACGCTCACGGCGGCTCGCTGGCGCGGGTTCACCCGCGAGCAGGCGAACCTGCTCTCGCGAACGGTGGCCCTGCCGGTGATCGTCGGCGCGAGCGTGCTCAAGGGCCTGCGCCTGCGCCGCCGCGGGCTGGACCCGGAGCTACGGACCGCCATGGCGTGCGGGGTCGGCGCCTCCCTCGCCTCGACGCTCGCCTCCCAGCGGCTGATCGCGCAGGTCGAGCGCGACCGAGCACTCTGGCCGTACGCGGCCTACCGCGTCGTTCTCGCCGCCGCGGTCCTGGCCCGGTTGCGCCGGTCCAGATCTACTAGTCGATCTTGACCTTGGTGGTCTTGGCGAGCGGGCAGGAGCCGCCGCCGGTGCTCGCGTAGTACTTGCCCCGCGGGATCCGATCGCCGTAGTGGACGGCCCACTTCCCATGTCTGTCCGTCCTGACGGTGTCCGCCACATGGAAGCCCCGAGGCGCGCCCGGAGGGTCGTGGTAGAGCGTCACCTTGACGTCCTTCTTGCAGGCTGAGTCGGTTGACGTCACGGCGCCCTTGAAGCGGGCGTTGGGACCGTCGTGGTTGATGGCCTGGATCGAGATGTTCGAGCTCGAGCCGAACGCGACCGCAGCGGCCAGCAAGCAGCCTCCGACGGCCGCTGCAGCGACAACCCTGCCTAGGTACTTCCTCACTCCGCGCCTCCTCGTTGCTTACCGGTGGGCTGAGCTTATCCCGAGACGGGGCCGGCTACGCCCGCACGACGAGGGGGCTCACTCCTCGTCGGCGCGTTCGGCGATCTTGTCCTCGAGCTTGTCCATCACCGCCGGATCGGCAAGCGTCGTGACGTCGCCGAGCTCGCGGCCCTCGGCGATGTCTCGCAGCAGCCGCCGCATGATCTTCCCGGAACGCGTCTTCGGCAGCTCGTTGGCCCAGATGATCCGCTTGGGCCGGGCGAACTTGCCGATCCGCTCGGCGACGTGCCCGCGGATGTCGTCGACGAGCTCGTCCGAGCCGGGGTGGTCGCCCTCGAGCGTGACGAACGCGCACACGGCGTGGCCGGTGTCCTCGTCGGTCTGCCCGATGACGGCG
>JAWVFM010000047.1:0-5764 GCA_033856015.1 Solirubrobacterales bacterium | reverse complement strand
CCGCCTGCGAAAGCGCCTCGGGGCGGCGATCCGGCGCGGCTCCGGCGGCAGTAGCTAGATAGCATCGCCGCTCGATGACCTCCCTGGCCGACCTCACGCTTCATTCGCGCGGCAAGGTGCGCGAGATCTACGAGCTCGGCGACGACCTCCTGCTCGTCGCCTCGGACCGGATCTCCGCCTACGACGTGATCCTTCCCGACCCGATCCCCGGCAAGGGCGAGGTCCTCACCCAGATGTCGATCTTCTGGTTCGAGCTGGTGAGCGACGTCTGCCCCAACCACTTCATCTCGGAGGAGGTCCCGGAGGAGGCTGCCGGGCGCGGCATGCGCGTGAAGAAGCTCGAGATGTACCCGCTCGAGTGCGTGGTCCGCGGTTACCTCTCGGGCTCTGGCTGGAAGGAGTACCGGGAGGCGGGCACGGTCTGCGGGATCGAGCTGCCGGCCGGCCTCACCGAGTCCGCAAAGCTCCCCGAGCCCATCTTCACCCCGGCGACGAAGGCGGACATCGGCGACCACGACGAGAACGTGGACTTCGAGCGCGCCGTGGAGATCGTCGGCGACCGGGGCCTCGTGGAGAGCCTGCGCGACACCTCGATCGAGATCTACAGCCGCGCCGCCGAGCACGCGGCCGGGAGGGGGATCATCCTCGCCGACACCAAGTTCGAGTTCGGCTCCTCGCCCGGCGCCGAGGTCGTCCTGGCGGACGAGGTGCTGACGCCCGACTCATCCCGGTTCTGGCCGGCCGACGAGTACGAGGCGGGCCGCGGTCAGCGCTCCTTCGACAAGCAGTACGTGCGCGACTGGCTGGACGAGTCCGGCTGGGACCACACGCCGCCCGCCCCCAGGCTGCCGGCAGAGGTCATCGCGTCCACCCGGGATCGCTACGTGGAGGCATACGAGCGCATCAGCGGCCGCGACTTTCCCGCGGTCACCGTCCCCTCTGGCTGATGGACCTCTTCATCCAGGGCATGCGTCGCTCCGGGACGACGATCCTCTACGACGCCCTGCTTGCCGATCCCGGCATTCGCAGCTTCTACGAGCCCCTTCGCGAGCAGGACGTCACCGAGGGGGGCGGGTCCGGCGCTCGCGAGGGCGACGCGTTCGCGGAGACCAGGCTGCTCCGCGAGGAGTTCCAGCGCGAGCGCTACCCGGGGATCCCGATCGACCACTTCAACTGGGGCGGCCCGCGGGACCCCGCCGTAGAGATCGCCGAGCGGCTGCCGGAGCATGCCCGCGAGCTCCTGCGCCACCTCCTGACCCTCGCTCCGGATGTGGCGATCAAGGAGACCCGGCTCTACTGCAAGCTTGCCGACGTGGCCGAGATGGCGCCCGAGGCCGCGATCGTCCACGTGGTTCGCGACCCGCGCGCGGTGGCGGTATCGATCATCTTGGGTCGCCGCCGAAAGCGCGCGGAGACCTACGGCTCGCCGGCAGACCTCTTCGCCGAGCGGACCGACCGCAAGCTCTGGTCGAGCCGCGCGATCTCGCAGGCGATGCTGGACAGGGACGGGCGAGGCGGCGAGAGCCCCGGCGACGTCGAGCGGATCCTGATGGTCTGGAAGCTCGCCTTCGAGCGCGCCTACGGGGACGGACGGCGCCTCTTCGGCGACCGCTACCTGCTGCTCCGAAACGAGGACCTGCGCTCAGATACGCCGGGTGCCCTCGACTCGCTCTACCGGGTTCTGGGCAGGCCGGCACCGAGCGCCGTCCGCGAGTGGGCCGCCGGCAAGGTGCGAGGAGCCGAGGAGATCTACGCCGCGGACCAGCCCGCCTGGGGAGAGCTCTTCAATCGCCTGGAGATGGGGCCCGCGCTCGAGGCGGCGGGCTACGGAGAGCTGAGCGGTTAGCTCGCCGGGTCGGGCGACGCTTCGGATTCGGCCGCCGGGCCCGCCTCGGCCCGCGATGCGACCAGCTCGGCGTCGGGGACGCTACCGGGCCTGATCCCGCCCTCCAGCGGCATCCGCTTCGCCTGGCGCGGCAACGCGCGGTTGTAGTTGCCCTGTCGGGCGGCGGTGCCCCGGACACAGACCCTGTGTCCGCCGCCGCCGGTGTTCTCCCAGGTCTTCTCGAGGTCGACGAAGCCGCAGGTGTTCAGCATCTCCATCAGCCCGAGCTCGTTCGGGAACCACCAGTTCGAGGGATTCCCCTCGCCGTCGGACGGGCGGAACACCGCCGCGGGCCGCTTCATCGCGAAGTCCATGACCTTCGTCTCGAGGAAGAGGAGCCCGGCCGTCACGCGGCGCAGCCGGAAGAGCAGGGAGATCATGTTCTCGACGTGGTAGAGGACGCCGCCGCAGAGGACGACGTCGAAGTCGTCGAGCTCGAGCCACTTCTCAGAGAGCACGTCCATCTGCACGAACTCGAAGCCGAACTCCTCGACGTTGCGGCGCAGCGGGTCGGAGGTGCAGAGGTCCACGCCCACGACCTGCACGGCGCCTCGGCGTGTGGCCTCGGCGCAGTTCACGCCCTCCCAGCAACCGACGTCCAGGAACGTCTTGCCGGTCATGTCTGCAGGGAGGCCGTAGCGATCCCAGTTGTTGTGGCGCTCCGGAACCTCTCCGGGCATCCCATCACCCCTTTCAGCGAGCGCCTACATGATCCCGAATTGCGGCGCGCGATGCCAAGGCGGCCTGTCGAGTGCCTCAGCTACGCTGGCCCGGTTGAAGGCCCGAGTCCTAATTCGCCCCAAGGAGGGCATCCTCGATCCCCAGGGCAAGGCGGTCGAGCGGGCCCTGCCGGCACTCGGTTTCGAGGGCGTCAGCGACGTCCGCGTGGGCAGGCTGGTCGAGCTCCACGCCGACGATCCCGAGCGCCTCGCCGAGCTCTGCGAGAAGCTGCTGGCGAATCCGCTGGTGGAGGACTACGAGATCGAGATCCTGGACGGGGCCGCCTCGTGACGCGTTTCGGGGTCCTTCAGTTTCCGGGCAGCTGCGACGAGCGCGACGCGGTAGCGGCGTGCGCGCGAATCGGCGAAGCCCGGCTGGTCTGGCACGAGGAGACGGACCTCTCGGGCCTCGACGTCGTCGTGGTTCCGGGCGGCTTCTCCTACGGGGACTACCTGCGCGCCGGGGCGATCGCCCGCTTCGCGCCGGCGATGGCGGCCGTCGCCGAGTTCGCCCAGGCCGGCGGTCCGGTCCTCGGCATCTGCAACGGCTTCCAGGTCCTCTGCGAGGCGGGCCTCCTTCCCGGGGCGCTCCTGCCGAACGAGGGCCTGCGGTTCGTCTGCCGTCAGGTCGAGCTCGTCGTGGAGTCGGCGAGCGGCTCGTTCGCGGCAGGCCTGCAACCCGGCGAGCGCCTCTCCGTCCCCGTCAAGCACTCCTGCGGTCGCTACTTCGCAACGCCGGAGCTGCTCGCAACCCTTGCCGAGCGCGGCCAGATCGCCCTGCGCTACGCGGCGGGGCAGAACCCGAACGGCTCGACGGCAGACATCGCCGCCGTCACCAACGAGGCAGGAAACGTGCTCGGCCTGATGCCACACCCAGAGCACGCGGTCGACGCTCTGACCGGCTCGGCCGACGGTCTTCGCCTCTTTGCCGCCGCCGGCGCGTCGCGCGAGCGGCTCGCGGCATGAGGCGCCTGCCAAGCGCGCTGGCTCCGTTCCTGCGCCAGCGGCGAATGCGCGGGGCGTCCGCGCCCGGAGCGCCGATGCCGTTCATCGTCGGGGTCGGGCGCTCGGGCACGACGCTCCTGCGCCTGATGCTCGACGCCCACCCCGAGATGGCGATTCCACCGGAGACCCACTTCGTCCCCGCGATGCTCGAGGCCTTCGAACGGCCGAGGGTCAGCCCGGAGCTGGTCATCGAGGCCATGGTCTCCTATCCACGCAGCGGCTGGCCGGACTCCGGCGTCTCCGAGGGCGAGATGCTGGAGCGCCTGCGGGCCCTGCGCCCGCTCAACTCCACCGACGCCGTCCGGGCCTTCTATCGCGCCTACGCCGAGCGCCACGGCAAGAGCCGGTTCGGCGACAAGACCCCGCGCTACGTCACCCGGCTCAACCGCATCGGCCGCGGCCTGCCGGAGGCCCATTTCATCCACGTGATCCGCGACGGCCGCGACGTCGCGCTCTCCATGAACAGGCGCCTGGTCGAGCTGCGCGGCAGCCAGCCCGTGCCGGTTCGGCGACTGGCGCGGCGCTGGCAGCGCCGCGTCCTGAACGCCAGGGCCAACGAGTTCGTGGCCGACCGCTACGCCGAGGTGCGCTACGAGGACCTGGTGACCGACACGGAGGCGACCCTGCGCCGCGTCTGCGGGCTCATCGGCCTCGACTTCGACCCGGTGATGCTGAGCTATCACGAGCACGCGGCGGAGCGGCTCGAGGAGATGAACCGCACGCGCGAGCGAGTCGGCCGCCAGACGCTCAGCGGCGCGGAGCGGATGAAGGCCCATGCGCTGACGTCGGCGCCCCCCTCCTCGGAGCGAATCGCGGTCTGGAAGAACGAGATGAGCGCCGCGGACAAGCACGACTTCGAGGTCGCTGCCGGCGGGCTGCTCACCGAGCTCGGCTACGAGACCGAGGGCCTCGCCGCGACGGACGGCGTGGCGTCGTGAGCGCGCCCTGAGCTAGTTGCTGGAGGTCTTGCCGCTGTAGCGGCCGCCGCCACCGCCGGCGAGCGGCATGCGCCGCGGCTGGCGCGGGAGGGCGCGGTTGAAGTTCTTCTGGCGGGTGGGAACCGCGTGCATGCAGGCACGAGCCCCGCCGCCGCCCTTGTTCTCCCACACCGCCTCGATGTCCGTGAAGCCGCACGTGATCAGCATCTCGCGCAGCGCGGGCTTGTTCGGGACCCACCAGTTCGAGGGGTTCTTCCTGTCGTCGCCGCTCGGCTTGAAGATCATGAGCGGCTCTTCGGTCTCGGTCTCGCGGACCTTCGTCTCGAGGACGAGGAGCTGCCGTGTCACCCTCCGCAGGCGGAACAGCAGCGAGATGACGTTCTCCACGTGGTAGAGGACCCCGCCGCAGAGAACGACGTCGAAGTCGTCGAGCTCGAGGAACTTCTCGGAGAAGATGTCCATCTGGACGAACTCGAAGCCGAAGGTCTCGACGTTCTCCCGAAGGTCGTCGGACGTGCAGAGGTCGACACCCACCACCTGCGTCGCGCCGCGGCGCACGGCCTCAGCGCAGTTGACGCCCTCCCAGCAGCCGATGTCCAGGAAGGACTTGCCCGCCATCTCCTGGGGAAGCTGGTACTTCTCCCAGTTGTTGTGGGCCTCGGGCACCTCTGGCGGTGCGTTCTGGGCTTGGCTTGCGGCGGCTTCCATGGTCCCCCGAGGGGTGGCGATCGTAGCAACGTCCAGGTGCGCCTTCTGCCATCCTGATGGACCGCTCCCGCCCGCCCGGTTGAGCGTCCGCCCCGGTTTCACGCGAGCGGAGCAGGGAGCTACCCATGGCATTGATCAAGCGCGACCGCAAGGCCGACAACCCCCCGTTCCCCTTCGTGGTGGGCATGAACCGCTCGGGCACGACCCTTCTGCGGATGATGCTCGACGCCCACCCACAGCTCACGATCCCGCCCGAGACGCACTTCGTCCCCGACCTCATCCGCGCGGCCCGCAAGCGAGGCGCGACGCCGGAGTCCGCATTCGCGGCCATGAAGGCGCACCGCGAGTGGGAGGACTTCGGCTTCTCCGACGACGAGGCTCTCCGTTGGCTGCGGGACATCCCGGGGCTCGACCCGGGCGAGGCCGTGCGGGCCTTCTACCGCGCCTACGCGGCCCGCGAGGGCAAGCCCCGCTGGGGGGAGAAGACGCCGCGCTACGTCGGCAAGATG
>JAWVFM010000046.1:0-2663 GCA_033856015.1 Solirubrobacterales bacterium | reverse complement strand
GTCAACTCGCAGGACAACTTCGCCTGGAACTACGAGAAGGCGCTCGCGATGCAGAACATCCCGTACTGCACCTCCGACCAGCAGGGCGACGCGAACAGCAACCTCGGTGATATCCAGGTTCGCGGCGACTACGTCACCTATGCGATCCGCCAGGTCGCCGCGATGGCGGGACGGCCGATCGCGGTCGCCGGCCACAGCCAGGGCGGAATGGTGATGCGCTGGTCGCTGCGCTTCTGGCCCGACACGCGGCCGATGGTCGCCGACGTGATCGGCTTCGCGGGCAGCAACCACGGCACGACCATGGCCGCGGGCGGGTGCTCGGGGGGGTGCGTGCCCGCGAACTGGCAGCAGGGATCAGACGCGAACTTCATCAAGGCGCTCAACTCCCGCCAGGAGACGTTCGCCGGGGTCTCCTACACCGAGGTCTACACCCACAACGACGAGGTCGTCACGCCGAACATGGACAGCAACGGCTCCTCCTCGGTGCATGGCCCCGGGCAGATCACCAACGTCGCCGTCCAGGACGTCTGCCCCACTGACACCAGCGAACATCTCCTGGTGGGGACCGTCGACCCGGTCGCCTGGGCGCTCTTCCTCGACGCGATCACCCACGACGGTCCCGCCAACCCCGCGCGGATCGATCCCTCGGTGTGCAGCCAGACCCTCATGCCGGGCGTCGAACCGTTCGGCTACCTCGTTGACGCCGGCAAAGCGGCGGCCGACCTCGCGCTGAACGAGCAGACCTACCCGAAGGTCAGCGCCGAGCCGCCGCTGCTCTGTTACGTCACCGCGAGCTGCGCGTCGGCCCCCTCTTCGACCGCCAGGCTGAAGGTCTTGGTCAAACCACGGCGGGTCGCGGCCGGTAAGCCGGTGACCCTGAGGGTGAGGGTCCGGGCCAAGCTGAGCGGCCGACTGCAGCCGGTGTCCGGTGCGACGGTGCGGCTCGGCGGCAAGCGCAGGCATACGAATTCGCATGGACGCGCCCGGCTGAGGATCACCCTGCGGCCGGGCATTCACGTCCTGCGCGTGTCGAAAAGCGCCTTCAGGCCCGGCAGGGCCCGGGTGCACGCGCACCGCTAGCCGCGGGCCACATGGGTGGAGCAACAACCCGGCGCGGCAGGTTTGCGATTCGTCTCGTTGGGGCAAGGTTGGCCTCAGGATCGGGTCCCTTGAGGAGGAATGAGAATGCCCCTGCGCCATTGCCCCACTCGCATTCGCCGGCTGGCGATCGTCGCCGCCTTCGGCGCGATCGTCGCGCTCGCGCTCGCCGCACAGGGGGCGCAGGCGGCCAGCTCCCCGCTTCGGTACGTGGCGCTCGGGGACTCCTACAGCGCCGCCTCGGGGGTCCTGCCACCCGATTCCTCAGCTCCGCCTCAGTGCCTGCGCTCGACCCTCAACTACCCGCACGTGATCGCCGGCACGACGGGCGCGCAGCTGACGGACGTCACCTGTGGGGCGGCGGAAACGAGCGACTTCTTCGAATCGCAATCTCCCGGTGTCCCGCCGCAGCTCGAAGCGCTGAAGAAGGACACCCAGCTCGTGACGATGACCATCGGCGGCAACGACGGCGGCGTCTTCATCAACACCGTCATCGACTGCGGCACGGCCGGCCTGTCGACGCTCGGCCAGGGCAGTCCTTGCAAGGACCGTTATGGATCTTCGTTCGAAGACACCATCAACACCACCACCTATCCATCGCTTGTCAAGGCGCTCAAGGCGGTCGGGGCCAAGGCGCCAAGGGCGAAGGTGGCGATCCTTGGATACCCGTGGATCATGCCGGAAACCGGCGGGTGCTTCGACAAGATGCCGATTGCCCAAGGCGACGTTCCGTATGTGCGGGGCATTCAGGCGACGCTGAATAACGCCGTTCGGCGCGCCGCCGCAGCGACCGGTGCGACGTACGTGAACTTCAGCAGAGTCTCGAATGGCCACGACGCCTGCCAGCCGATCGGCGTTCGCTGGGTGGAGCCGGTCTTTCAGGGCACCAATCCGGTGATCGTGCACCCCAACGCCCTGGGTGAGTCCGAGATGGCGGCGCAGACCATGACGGTGCTCGGCCTGCGCTGAGCGCCGACCAGGGTAACGCCGGCGCCGATGCGGTGCCCGCGGATCTGGCGGTGCCTAGTGGACCTGCTTCGCGTGCTGGTAGAGGACTTCCACGCCCTGATCGAACCGGGCCGGAGGAATCGAACCGGGGTCGCCGTCGGCCTCCACGACATATAGGTATTCCCCGATTGTGAACTCGGCCAGATCTCGCTCGAAAGGATGGGAGCCAAGCGGCGGCCTGATCCCGTTCGGTGTCTGGTGGACTCCGGTTGAGCCGGGAACGCCCTTGACAGTGAAGCTGTGGGTGTCCACGGAGCACGAGGTAAAACAAGGGTGCAGGAGGTCCTGCCCATGCAGGTAGACCAGGGCGCCGCGGGCGCCATCCGTCGAGTCGAACTTCGCCACATCGATGTGGGCCCCAACCCCACCCTTCGACACAAACTGCTGGCCGGCGCCGACTGAGAACCCGGCATCCTCCATCGCCTTGACGGCTTCCGACGGCGGGGTGCCCTCGGGCAGAGCGATCCCTTGGCCGACGAAGTCGATCGGGTTGTCCCAGGCGAGGACGCGGTCCTGGACCAAGGGTTTGAGCTCGGATGCAGGCAGAAGTCGCACCT
>JAWVFM010000045.1:0-2904 GCA_033856015.1 Solirubrobacterales bacterium | reverse complement strand
TTGCAGGTCGCCAGGGCGGCCGCGTTGTTCGGCGTGATGCCCTGCGAGCAGACTGCCTTGTTGTAGGGAGGCAGGTGCAGGTTCTGGTTGATCCCCGGCTGGTTCGGTCCCAGCCAGGAGACGCATGGAGCCGTCTTCGTCAGCTTGGTGGTCAAGCCGCCGCCCTTGGAGGGGACGCCGGGCTTTCCGGTCGTCGCGTCGTGACCGGTCGAGAAGCTCGCGCACGGCCCGGTCTGCACGTCGTAGAGAGTGAAGTGGAGGAGGTGCCCGACGGCGTCGAAGGAGTTGATGGCGCCGGCCTGGTAGTAGGCGTAGTTGAGGAGGCCCTCCATGCCGGTGTAGCCGGTGGGGCCGGAGCGACCGGTCGAGTAACAGGGCTTCGACTTGTCGTTGCAGGTCTTCGCCGCGCGTCCGTCCTGGGCCACAGCGCGCTTCGGCGACGCGATGTCGAGCAGGAACTTCGAGAGGGTATCGGCGACCGGGCGCGCATTCTGGGCGGCGGCGCGCAGCGCCTGGATCTCGTCGCGGCCCTGGCTGAGGGCCTGGCGGCCCGGAACCGCTGCCTGGCCCAGGCCCACCAGCGACGTCTTCGACGCGGTGTTGAAGGCGGGAAGCTGGACCGCGAGGCGGTTGAGCTCCGGAGCCGCTGCGGAGAGGTCCCGGAGCAGCGGGGTCGACTGGCGGGCCGTGGAGGCCAGCTGATCCGAGGTGGGCCCGAGCTGGTTCAGGAAGTCGTCGAGGCGGTTGAAGTCGGCGGAGAGGTCGGCACGACGCGCTGCCGAGGCAGCCGCCGTGTTACGTGCCTCCTGGATGAAGCGGACGACGTTGTTCTTGTTCGCCGCGAGCTGGCTGAAGATCCGGTCCGAGTTGACGTTCAGGTCGCGAAGCGTCGTGTTCTGGGCAGCCAGGATCCGCAGAACCTTGCGAAGCTCGAGCAGCGAGGGTGCCCCGAGCCGAATCGCCTGGTTCAGGTTCTGGGCGTTGCCAGCGAGGGCCGTTCCGAACTCGTCGATCAGCATCGAGAGCCGGTCGCGGTACGACAGGCGAAGCGAGTTGGCAACGAGGTCCGGCTGGACGGTCATCTGCACGTGGCTGGCGGGTATCTCGCCGCCATCGGGCAGGACCGGTCCCTTCGGCGAGCAGTCGATGAAGTACTCGGCGATGAGCGACTGCGGCTGCGAGGCGCAGGTCGTGTCCTTGCCCAGGACGGCCAGGGGCCCGGAGAGCTGGACGGTGATGACCGCGCGCTTCGACTGGTCGATGTTGAGGTCGGTGACGGAGCCCGCGTTCACGCCGCCCACGCGGACGTCGGAGCCGTTCACCAGGCCGAACGCGTCGTACATCTGGATCCTGTACGTGTGCGTGTCGCTGGCGCCGGCCAGGCTCGTGATCCACCATGCGACGGCGGCGGCGATGACCACGGTTGTCAGCGCGATCCGTCTCACTGGCCCGTGGGCACCAGCTTCGGATTACAGCCGCCGGGGCCGTTGGTCAGGTTGCCGTTATCGGTGAAGGGCGTGGACCCGTCGCCGCGGTTACGCTCGAGCCCCCCGGGACAGCGGTTGAACTGCCTCGTCGTGAACCCGAGGCTCGGGTTGTTCAGCAGATCGGTCAGGTCCTGGCGGTAGAGCGGGCTGAGGATCGGAACGCCCGGCGTCGAGGTCGAGAACGTGTTGACCGTGGTGCCGATCCGGCCGATGCCGCCGTTCGCGTCCACGACGCCCGAGGTGCCGAAGTCGTTGAACCACCCGACAAGCTCCGGCGTGTAGGGCCTGAAGAACGAGAGCGGTGGCAGGCCGTTCTGAAGGGCGCATGTGGACTCGCCGAGGGCGCCCTGCTTGAAGTTGTTGTCCTGGGCCGCGAGGTAGTCGCTCGACGGGTTCGAGCCGCAGGTCGGAGAGCCGGTGCCGACGCCGGCCTTGGCGAGCGGCACGGCGTCGCGCGTGAGCTCGGTCAGGTCGTTCTGCTTACCGGCGCGCGAGACGATCTGGTCGAGGCCCTTGATCGTCGGGACCGCGTCGCGCGCGGCGCCGCGGAAGTTCTTGAAGAACGGGCCGAGCTTGTCGGCCACCGGCTTCGAGGCGTTGACCAGCGGATCGAGGTCGTCGAGGGCAGCACGCAGGTTGACGAACGTCGTGTTCGCCTGGCGCATGAAGCCGGGGAGCTTCGAGATCGTGGCCGCGAGCGCCACCTTCTGGCTCGACAGGGCGCCCATCATCAGGTCGAGGTTGTGGGTCAGGAGGGTGAGGTCCGAGGCTCGCGCGGCGAGCGCTCCGGAGAGGTGCGAGGTGTCGACCAGCAGGCGCTCGAAGGTGGGCGTGTCAAGCGTGAGCTCGTCGAAGACGCGCCGGGTCGTGGAGAGGAACGGGTTGGCGTAGCGAAAGCCTGCGTTGGCGGGCTTTGCGACGCCGGTGTAGGAGATGTCGAAGCCCTGGATCACGTGCTTGAAGTCGTTGATGGTCTTGGGCGACAGCGTGTTGAAGATCTGGTCGAGGTCGACTTCGGAAGTCGTGTCGGTGAGCGGGATCGTGCCGCCGCTGGGAATCTCCGGCGCCTTCGTGTTGGAGGGCGGGAGCGTGAGGCTGATCTGGCGCCCGGCCACGGAGGACAGCGACGTCGAGTGGATCAGCGCGGTGGTCCCGACCCGCAGAGGCGCGTAGTTGGAGTCGACCGAGAACTTCACCAGCGCCTCGCCGTGGTCGCCGAGGCCGATCTCCTGCACCGAGCCGACGGGGGAGCCACCGACGACCACCTGGTTTCCCTTCACCAGCTGGGAGGCATCCTGGAAAGCGGCCGTCACCGTGTAGCTGCTGCCGCTGGCGAGGAGAACGAACCCGAGCGCGACGACGCCGGCGGCCAGCGCGACGATCGCCACGACCCGGCCGAGCCCGCTACGCGATCTCA
>JAWVFM010000044.1:0-3988 GCA_033856015.1 Solirubrobacterales bacterium | reverse complement strand
TTCCTCAAGGGTTGCCTTAAACGCTTCGACGAGCTGATGGGGGAGCTTGCGGATGAAGCCGACAGTGTCGGTGACGAGGTACTGGCGGCCGTCGTGCTCATAGGAGCGGGTGGTCGGGTCGAGGGTGTGGAACAGCCTCCCTCCCACTCCGACCTCGGCGCCGGTGAGCGCGTTCAGCAGGGTCGACTTGCCGGCGTTCGTGTAGCCGGCGAGCGCTGCCATCGGGACGGCCGAGGCCTCGCGCCGGGCACGCATGACGCCGCGGTATTGCTCGACATGCTTGAGATTCCGGCGCAGCGCGGCGATGCGATCGCGCGCGAGGCGCCGGTCGGTCTCGATCTGGGACTCACCCGGTCCGCGCGTGCCGATACCGCCCCCAAGGCGCTCCAGGTGCGTCCACAGCCCCCGCATGCGGGCGAGGTTGGACTCGAGCTGCGCGAGCTCGACCTGCAGGTTGCCCTCGGCCGTGTGGGCGTGGTCGGCGAAGATGTCCAGGATCACGGCGGTGCGGTCGATGACCGGGACGCCGAGCGCGGCCTCAAGGTTGCGCTCCTGGCGCGGGACGAGCTCATCGTCGACGGCGACCAGGTTGGCATCCGCCGCCGCGATCGCCGCCACCGCCTCCTCGAGCTTCCCGCGTCCGAGGTAACGATCGGGGTCGGGCTTTGCCCGCACCTGGATGAGCTCGCCCGCCGTCGCGACGCCCGCCGTGCGGAGGAGCTCCTTGAGCTCGGCAAGGGGGTCTCCGTCGCCCGGCGAGCTCGGCAGCGCCGCGATCGCCAGCGCGCGCTGGCGAGCACGCGGGTTCTGGACTCCTGCGGAGGACGGCTGTGCCACTCGACTCAGTGTAGGCCCGCGTCCGGGTAGGCTTCCGGGCGTCATGAAGGTCTTCGTCACCGGAGGAACAGGATTCATCGGCGGCCACGTGGTCCGCCTGCTGCGTGAGCGCGGCGACGAGGTGACCGCCCTCGTCCGCAGCCCGGAGAAGGGGGCCCCGCTCGAGGCGTTGGGTGCCGAGTTGGTGTCCGGCACCCTGGCGGACGGCGAGGAGATCCGCAAGGCCATGAGCGGCTGCGATGCCGTGATCCACGGCGCCGCGATCTACGTGGTCGGCATCCGCGAGTCCGATCGGCAGCCGATGTACGACGCGAACGTGGTCGGCACCGCGACGGTGCTCGGCGCGGCTCTGGAGGCGAAGATCCCGAAGGTCGTCTACGTGTCCACGGTGGCCGCGTTCGGCAACACGCACGGCGAGGTCGTCGACGAGTCCTACCAGCACCCCGGCGACTCCTTCACCTCCTACTACGAGAAGACGAAGTACGAGGCCCACCAGGTGGCGAAGCGACTCATCTCCGAGGGGCTCCCATGCGTGATCGTCCAGCCCGGCGGGGTCTACGGCCCCGACGACCACTCGGCGATCGGCAAGCAGATGTCGGACTTCGTCCGAGGCAGGCTTCCCGCCCTCGCCTTCCCCGAGGTGGGCTTCAACATGATCCACGTCGAGGATGTCGCCAAGGGCATCATCCTCGCGCTCGACCGCGGCAAGGTGGGCGAGGCGTACATCATCGGCGACCAGGTGACGACGATGCGCGAGGTGATCGAGACGCTCGCCGGCGTGACGGGCAAGCGCCCGCCCCGCTTCGACATCCCCACCGGCTTCCTGAAGGCGATTGCTCCCGCGGGACCGCTGGTCGGCAAGCTCATGGGGCAGCCGCCGAACCTCCGCGAGCTGATCACCTCCGCCGACGGCGTCACCTTCTGGGCGAAGGCTGACAAGGCCAAGGCCGAGCTTGGGTTTGCGCCCCGCGGCCTCGAGCAGGGCCTGCGCGACACCTTCGCGGCCGGCTAGCTCGCCGCCACCACGCGAATCTCGCCGCGGGGCACCTCGAACGCTGCGCCACGCTCCTCGCCGTCGGCCCGCTCGCGGACTCCCTCGACATGCCACCACTCGGCGCGCAGGCGCTCGCTGGTGACGTCGACGACGACGTATCCGTGGCTTGCGAGCTCGCACCAGTCGATGTGGTCGAACGCCTCGACCATGGCCTGTTCTGACGCGAGGATGAGCTCGTCGCGCCGCTCGACGCCGAGCTTGTCGTCCAGATTCTGCGAGGTGAGGCTGGGCGCGGTGATCTCGACGGCGACCGGGTGGTCGTCCAGCGTCAGCTCGCCGGCGAGGCTCACGTGGATGTCGGCGCTCAGGACGACCGCATCGTCCAAGCGGTCCAGACGCTCCAGCACCGCCCTGCGCTCGACCGGGTAGCCATCCCATTGGTCCTCGTCGGGCCCCTCGCCGTCCTCGTCCATCAGCTTCAGCTTCAGGAGCGCCGTCGCCAGGGGCTCGCCGGCGTTGTCCTGCCAGGTGCGCTTCATGATCGACGGCGAGCCGACGAGCTTCCAGGCCGCGGTCGAGGAGTCGAGGGCCGCAAAGAGCCAATCGCGCTGCTCGGCGCCCAGCATCGAGCGCGACGGGTCGCTCATCTCGGGCTCCAGAGCGGGCTGATGGCGGCGGCTGCGGATGTCGAGCAGGAAGATCTCGGCGAGGTCGCCGAGCTTCACCGAGCGGAAGACCCGGCTCCAGTCGTCGGGGTTTGGCTTGCGCGCCGCATGCCACTCCCAGCGAGCCTGGAAGGATGCGGCCTTGCGCTCGCTCCAGGGGCCGTAGCGCGACTCATCGTGGGCGTCGGCGCCGCCGCCCCAGGCGCCGTCGGCGAGCTCGTGGTCGTCGATCGTCGGGATCAGGGGAATGGCGTGGTGCAGGGCCTGGATATCGGGGTCGCGCCGGTACTGGCGGTAGCGGGTGCGGTAGTCGTCGAGGGTCACGCACTCCCCCTGCGGCTCGAAGGGGCGGCCGATGTTGGCGCTTGGCACCTGGTTCTTCGGCGGCGTGTTGGACGTCTCGTAGATGTAGTCGCCCAGGTGCAGGAGGAAGTTGAGGTCCTCGCGGGCCGCAATCCGCCTGTAGGCGTTGAAGTAACCGGCGTCGAAGCGCGCGCACGAGCAGGTGGCGAAGCGGATCCGGTCCGGGTTCTCCGGCAGCAGGCGCGTCCGCGCAACGGGGGACTCGGAGCCCAGAGCGCTGAAGCCGTAGTAGAGCTCCTGGCTGCTCTCGAGATTCCGGACGTCGACGTGGACCGTGTGGTCGTGCTCGGCCTCGGCGGTGGCCTCGCCGGAGGCCACGACGTCCTTCAGGTCCCGATCCCGAGCAAGCGTCCACGTGACGGGGACCGAGCCGTCCGCGGTCGTCACCTGCGTCCACAGGACGATCGCGTCCGTGAGCGGGTCGCCGCTCGCGACCCCGTGCTGGAAGACCCCCCCTTGCACCCTCTCAGTACCCCGTGCCGGTCTTCACGCGCTTTCGCTCGGACTCGTGCAGGCCGCCCTTCTTGTCCAGCGTCCTGCAGGCGTGGTCGATGTCGTCAGCCAGGGTCCGCGCGGCGGCGTGGCCCACGTTCTCCTTGACGAGCGCGCGCATCATCGTCACCGACTGGGCGTTCGGCGGCATCTCGTAGGCTGGGACCATCCAGCCGCGCTCCGCGGCGAGCTGACCGGAGACGTCGAAGCCGTCGTAGCCGGGGTCGCCGGCGAGCTGGAAGCAGACGAGCGGCAGCCGCGGGTCGTCCCTGCCCACCAGCTCGAAGCGCTCGTTGACGGCGATCTGGGAGCTCAGGTAGTCCGCGTTGCGGTTCATGGCGCCGATCACCTCCTGATAGCCCTCGTGGCCGAAGCGACAGAAGTTGTAGTACTGCGCCAGGACCATCGAGCTGCCCGTCGAGAAGTTGAGCGTGAAGGTCGCATCCCTCTCCCCCAGGTAGTTCTCGTAGAAGACGAGGTCCTCCGGGAGGTCCTCCTTGGTCCGGAAGACGAGCCACCCGACGCCCGGGTAGACCATCCCGAACTTGTGCCCGGACACGTTGATCGAGCGAACGCTCTCCAGGCGAAAGTCCCAGACGATGTCCGGGTAGAGGAACGGCCACACGAAGCCGCCACT
>JAWVFM010000043.1:0-2564 GCA_033856015.1 Solirubrobacterales bacterium | reverse complement strand
GCTCTTCATCGAGAACGCCTACGTCCCGGACGAGAACGTCGTCGGCGGGGTCGGCAACGGCTGGATGGTGGCGATCACCACGCTGATGAACGAGCGCGCCGGCCTCGGCGCCTCGGCGGCGCTCGGCCTCGCCAACTCCCTCGGCGAGCTGATCGAGCTCGCCAAGGAGCGCGGCATCGCCGACGACCCGCTGATCCGCGACCGCGTTGCCCGCCTCAAGATCGCGATCGAGGGCCTGCGGCTCGGCGCCATGCGGGCGCTCACCGCGACGATGAAGGTGGGGACTCCGGGGCCCGAGGGCTCGATCGCGAAGCTCCAGTGGTCATCGACGAACCAGGCGCTCACCGAGCTGGCGCTGGAGGTCGGTGGAACGGAGACCCTGGCCAAGGACAACCTCTGGGCCTACCGCTTCCTGCGCTCGCGCGCCAACTCGATCGAGGGCGGCACGAGCGACGTGCTGAAGAACATCGTCGCCGAGCGGGTCCTCGGGCTGCCGAAGCTCAGGTAGAGGCTGGGGAAAGGTCTTTGTGAACTTCGACTTCAACGACGAGCAGCGCGAGATCAAGTCGACCGCGCACGACTTCCTCGCGTCGCGCTTCAAGCCGGAGAAGGTCCGCGAGCTCGCCCTGGCGGAAAGCCCCTACGACGACGCCCTCTGGACCGAGATCTGCGAGCTCGGCTGGCCGGGGATCGCGATTGCCGAGGAGCACGGAGGGCAGGGCCTCGGGACCGTCGAGGCCGTGATCCTCGCCGAGGAGATGGGCTACGCGCTCGCGCCTTCGCCCTGGCTTTCGAACCTCTCCGCCGGCTTCTTCATCGAGGCCGCGGGCAGCGACGAGCAGAAGTCGAAGTGGCTGCCGGGAATCGCCTCTGGGGAGGAGCGCGCCGCGGTCGCGCTGACGCCGCCCGGGCAGGACCAGGTCGTGGGCGCCGCCGGCGGCGCATCGGTCCTGGTGCTGAACGACGGCGACGGCGCCATCGTCGCCGACGCTTCCACAGCGAAGATCGAGAAGCTCGACCTCATCGACACCACGCGCGGCTACTTCGCGGTCTCAGCGGAGGGCGAGCCGCTTGCCGGCGACGTGTCCGGTGCGGCCGACCGTTCCGTCGTGGTCCTGGCCGCCGAGCTCGTCGGCGTCGCCCAGCGCGCCCTCGACATGGCGGTCGCCTACGCCAAGGAGCGCGAGCAGTTCGACCGCCCGATCGGCGCCTACCAGGCGGTCTCGCACCGGCTCGCCGGGATGCTCTGGGAGGTCGAGGAGGCCCGTTCGCTCACCTACTACGCCGGCTGGGCCGCCGACTCGGAGCCCGAGTCCCTGCCGCTGGCCTCCTCCATGGCGAAGGCGCGGGCGTCGGACGCCGCGACCACCGTCACCCACGACGCGATCCAGACCTTCGGCGGCATCGGCTTCACGTGGGAGCACGACATCCACTTCTTCCTGAAGCGGGCGCGCGTCAGCGCGCAGCTCCTCGGCACCCCGCGCCAGCACCGCGAACGGGTCGCGGCGCTCACCGGCCTCGGCTAGGTCTTCAGCTTCAGCGTGAGGTGCGTGGTGATCGCCTTCGGGTCGCCCCCGGTCGGCGTGTAGGTGACCTTGACGGCGACCCGCAGGCTGCCGTGCTTCTTCAGCGCGCGCGCTCCGGCGCCGCTGGCCTTCACCGTCAGCTTGACCTTGCCGGCCTTGGTCGCGGCCTTCGACGCCTTCGCGACGTTCTTGCCCGTCAGCTTGAGCTTGCCCGGTCCCGGCACCTTTGCCGTCAGGCTCGCGGTGCCGTTCTTCGTGTCGAGCTTGGGCTTCGCGAGCGTGAACTTGTTCGAGGGCTTGGGGAGGTCGACGGCCACTCCGCCTGGGTTGGACGCCACGGCGATGAAGAACTCATTGACCCCTGTTCCGTCCAGGTTCGCGCGGCCGAGAGTGGTCCCGTTTGCGTTTGACCAGTAGATGTGCGACCCGTCCACCGCGGGCAGATCAGGCTCGTTCGCTCCAGTGATGAAGCTCTGATTCACGCCGGTCCCGTTGATGTTCGCCCGTCCCAGGGTGGTCGAGCTGCCGTTGCCCCAGTAGATGAACTTCTTGTTGACGGCAACGCCGACAGGTTGGGTGGCGCCGGTGATGAAGGACTGGTTTGGATTGGAGCCGTCGAGGTTCGCTCGGCCGAGCGTCGTCCCGCTGTTGCTGGGGCCCTGGTTTGCCCAGTAGACGTGCGAGCCGTCCACCGCGACACCGCACGGAAAACTGGCTCCGGTGATGAAGTTCTCGTCGGCGCCGGTTCCGTTGAGGTTGGCGCGGCCAATCGTGGTTCCGGTGGCGTTGGCCCAGTAGATGGGCGAGCCGTCGACGGCGACCCCGCATGGGACGCTCGCGCCGCTGATGAAGGCTTGGTTCACGCCTGTGCCGTCGAGGTTGGCGCGACCGATGAACGGGGTGCTTGACGCTGCTGACGCCCAGTAGAGGTGGGACGCGGCGACGGTCACGCTGACCGGTCCGGGATTGAGCCCAGTGATGAAGCTCGGGTCGGCACCCGTGCCGTCAAGATTGGCCCGCCCAATCGAGTGGGTCCCC
>JAWVFM010000042.1:0-7862 GCA_033856015.1 Solirubrobacterales bacterium | reverse complement strand
GAGCGGCGCCGAGTCGTAGGTGACCTCGCGCGCGCGAAACGGAACCTTGGAGAGCAGCGCGCCCACGGGGGCGAACGACGAGCCGCCCTCGCGCGGCGCCCCCTTCGGCGTGCCCGTGGTGCCGCTGGTCAGCATGATCACCTTGGCCGCCTCGTCGGGCGCCGGCGGGGCCGACGGGTCGCCCACGGCGATCAGCGCCTCGAGCGTCTCGACCGAGCCGTCCGAGTCCGTCCAGGCCAGGAAGCGGCCGCGCTCGGCCTCGTAGCTCTCGACCACGCCGGCGAACTCCTCGTCGTGGACAAGCAGCTCCACCTGCTCGCGCGCGGCGACGTCCCGAAGCTGGGGCGCCGCGAAGTCCGTGTTCAGGTAGACGATCCGCGCACCGAGCTTGCCCGCGGCGAAGCTCGCGTCCAGGAAGCCGCGATGGTTACGACAGAGAATCCCGACGCCCGTCCCCATCGTGACGCCACGCTCTCGCCAGGCATTTGCCAGCGAATTGGAGCGGCGATCGAGCTCGCCGTAGGTGAGCATGCCGAGCTCGTCGCCCACGGCTGGCCGGTCGGCATCGCGCACGCCTGCCGCCGCGATCGCACCGCCCAGCGCCCCGTAGCGGCGCAGTCCGCCAAGCGCGGCGACCGTATGCGCCGGCGACTGGACGGGGAACATCCCGGCGCGCTGCATCTCGCGCAGGGCGCGGAGCTCGACGAGCGCGCGCCCGGAGGCACGGCCGGCCGTGCCGAGTGGCCGGCGCAGCCCTGCGATTCCCGGCAGCTCCATCGGGCGGCAGTGTATCCATGAAGAAACAGTCAGGACGGTATGTAATGCTGTGCCGTGGACGCCGAAATCGACGAGAGGAATTCCCCCGTGAGCACCGCCACGCAGGCCTTCAACACCGAGGCGATCGGCATCTGGGGCGAGCCGGTCGAGTTCGCCGTCGAACGGGAGCGCATCGCCGCCTACGCCGCCGCGACGAACGACTCGATCGCCGCCCACGCATCGGGCGAGCTGGCGCCTCCGGTCTTCGCGATCGTGCCGGCGTTCCAGGCGCTCGCGACCGCGTCGGTGACCGTCATCCCCGCTGAGCTGATCATGCGGATCCTCCATGGCGAGCAGGACTTCCATTTCCATGCGCCGATCCGCCCCGGCACGACGGTTGCGACGAGGGCCGTGCCGATCGGCGTTCGCGGGCGCTCCTCCGGCGTCACCGTGGTCGTCAGGGGCGAGACGCGCGACGCCGGCACGGGCGAGCTCCTCGTCGAGCAGTACATGACGTCGTTCGTGCGTGGCGCGGAGGCGGACCTCGCCGTGGGCGAGGACGCACCCGGCCACGCTTTCGATGAGTCGCTTCGCGGGCGCGAGCCCGACGCGCAGGTCGAGCAGACCTTCGACGCCGATCAGACGTTCCGCTACTCGGAGGCATCGGGCGACCCGATGCCGATCCACCTCGACGAGAGCGTCGCCAAGGCAGCGGGCCTGCCCGGGATCATCATCCACGGGCTCTGCACCATGGCCTTCACGTCGGTGGCCGCGATCCAGCACGCTTGCCCGGACGACCCGGCCCGCCTGCGCCGCCTGGCGGTCCGCTTCGCCCGCCCGGTGCAGCCCGGGCAGACGATCACCACGCGCCTCTGGGAGACGGATGGCAACCTCGCCTACGAGACGACGTCGGACTCGGGCGAGGTGGTCATCAAGGACGGGTTGGCTACGGTGGCGCGGTGACGGTTCAGGCACCGGCCGAGCTCTCCTCGAACCCGTTCCGGCGCATCGCGTCGGACCTCTGGGGCGAGCGCGCCAACAACGACCGGTTTCCGCCTGGGCCGAAGGACTTCGACCTCCTGCGCACACGGGCGTTCATGCGCGACCCGCTGCGGCTCCTCCTCTCGCTCTACGAGGAGCACGGGCCGATCTTCAGCATGCGCCTCTTCCACATGCGCGACGTGTTCATGCTCGGGCCGGCCGCCAACCACTACGTCACCGTCTCGCACGCCCACAACTTCCATTGGCGCGAGGGGAGCTTCGGCGACCTGGTGCCGCTCCTCGGGGACGGCCTCCTGACCGTGGACGACGACTACCACGACCGGGCGCGCCGGATCATGATGCCCGCGTTCCACCGCGAGCGGGTCGAGGCGTCCGTTGCGACGATGGTGGCGGAAGCGGAGCGTGCGCTCGACGCCTGGCGCGTCGGCGAGGTGGTCGACGTGTACGACTGGGCGCGCAACCTGGCCATGCGGATCGCGATGCGGGCCCTGTTCGGGCTCGACCCCGACGACGGCGACACCGGCGCCGCGGCCGCCCACCACTTCGAGCGCGCCCTCTACTGGTACGGCACCGATCCCTGGGTACGCGTACTGCGCGGTCCGGGGACGCCCTGGCGCCGCCTGATCGAGTCGCGGAAGGTGCTCGACGAGATCGTCCTGCGCGAGGTTGCCGCGCGGCGCCGCAACCCGGACCCAGAGCGCGGCGACGTCCTCGGCCTCCTGGTGGAGGCGACCGACGAGGACGGCACGGGACTCTCAGACCAGGAGGTGCGCGACCAGGCGATGACCCTGCTGTTCGCGGGACACGACACGTCGACCTCGACGATCACCTTCATGCTCTACGAGCTGGCCCGCAACCCCAGCGCGCTGGCGACGCTCAGTGCCGAGCAGGACGCGGTCCTGGGCGGGAAGCCGCCCGCCGCCGAGCACCTGGGCGGAGCCCTCCCCTACCTCGAGCTGGTCCTCGACGAGACCCTGCGCCTGTATCCGCCCGCCTGGATCGGCCCACGCCGAGCCATGCGCAGCTTCGAGTTCGCCGGCTACGAGGTTCCCGCCGGCTCGTACGTCAACTACTGCTCCTGGGCGAGCCACCGGATTCCGGAGGTGTTCCCGCAGCCCGAGGCGTTCATCCCGGAGCGGTTCGAGCGCGAACGCAAGGCGGCGCTCCCCAAGGGCGCGTACGTTCCGTTCGGCGGCGGGCAGCGCATCTGCATCGGCAAGCGCTTCGGTCAGACCGAGGTCCGGGTGGTCACGACGATGCTCCTCCAGCGCTTCGCGATGGAGCTAAGGGCCGGGCGAACCATGACGGTGCGGCAGATGCCGACGCTCAGCCCGCGCGGGGGGCTCGAGATGGTGGTCAGGGAGCGCGGCTCGACCGCGCCGCAGGCTCAGGCCGCGTAGCGGCGGCGCCGCGCCTCCGAGATCCCCGTCCAGGACGGCGAGACGGCCAGCGCCTCGGCAAACCGCACCGCCCTCGGCGACGGCTCGCGCACCGTGTCGCCGCTCCGGCTTCGAAGTACCGGCAGCACCGCCGGGGCCTGCTCTGCGTCGGCGCGAAGCGCCATCAGCTGCGACCAGTCCGACTGAGTCACGTTTCGACCTCCATCGCTCGTTCGCACACCGTGGTTCGTGATCTTCGGAACTACCTGAGGAACTGGGGCGCGAGTTTAGGTCGGCCGACGGACGGCCAAACGCCGGCGTTCACGCAAATTGCGGGCTCTTTCAGGCACGGGGGGCAGCGCCACGGCGGCCCAGCGCGACCGTGATGACCACGAGCGCCAGCCCGGCGGCGGCCGCAACGATCAGCCAGGTTCGAAACGGGCCGATGACCTCGTCCCATACCGACCCGGCCGCGTCGCGATCGAGGCCGCTCGGAACCGCGCCGAGGGCCATCGCCCTGCCGACGTAGGAGAGGGCGACGCAGAGCGCGCCGACGACGATCAGCGTCACGCCGAGCCGGCCGGCGGCGGCGCGGCGGTCCGGAGCCACGAAGATCGACGCGAGCAGCAGCAGCACGGCAACGGGCGGCAGGACCGAGCCGAGAAAGCCCACGGTGTGAAGGGCCTGGACCGCGTTCGTGAGCGCCGGCACGTTGCCCAGGCTCGCGATCCTGGCGTCGAGGTTGTCCGGGATGCTCGCGGCGAGACTCGGATCCACGGCCGCGAGCTGCTTGCGGACCACCGCGCCGACCTTGCGGAGCCTGACCACCGAGTTGTCGACACCGTGATCGACGAGGTTCTGCTCGGCGAGGACCACGGCCTGACTCAGAATCGACTTGAAGGGCTGACTCTCGATGACCTTGCCGGTGGTCTTCTCGACCTCCCGGCGGCTCGACGCGAGCGCCGGGATGCGGTGAACGAGCGCGTTCGTGGTCTGCCTCGACACGAGGTCGCGGACGTCGGCGTGGTTGAGCGAGGCCACCACGGTCTTCGCCAGGTGCTGCGAGTCGAGGACGTTGCGCTTCGCGTAGAGGCATGTGCCGCCTACCACCAGGGCCAGGACGCCCGCGAGCATGAGAAGGAGAGAGAGCGCGCCGCTTCCGCGCCGCGTCGGGCGACCGGCAGGGGCCACGGCCCGCGGCGAGGACATCACCTCCGTGGGTCGCTCGGAGCCCGCCTCCCCGTTCACGCCTCGCCCCCCATCGCCGCCGAGGATATGCCATGCCCGCCGAGGCCAATCGGCCCGGCGCGCTCCCTGTAGCTTCTGCAACCGTGATCGACGATCCCCAGCTCCCGCCCGAGCCACCCGGCGAGGACGCCGTGGGCGAAGCCTCCGAGGCCGCGGCTGCGAGTGAGGGAGCCGCGCAGCGAATGCGCCGGATCGACTCGTCCCCGGGCGCGTTGAAGATCGCCAAGGCCCTCCGCCGGCTCCTGCCCGGCGACCCCGACTACGGCGACCGGCTCTCCACGGGCGGAAGCGAGCCGTCGCAGGTCCTCGGCCAGCGCGTGGCGGCGCTCACGGCCGAGCGGCCGAGCGCGTTGCGCGAGGTTGGCCTGAGCGCACTCCAGGTGTGGCAGTCGCTCTCGGCGGCTCCCGGCGGGTCGGCGGCATACGCGGAGGTCGCGATCCTCTTCACCGACCTGGTGGACTTCTCGCGCTGGGCCCTTGAGGCGGGAGACGACGCGGCGATCCGGCTCCTACGCCTCGTCGGCGAGGCGACCGAGCCCGCCGTCGAGGCGGAGGGTGGCTGGGTTGTCAAGCGCCTTGGCGACGGGCTCATGGCCGTCTTCGACGAGCCGCAGCCGGCCGTGGACGCGGCGCTTGCCGCCGGTGCCGCGCTCACCGGCATCGAGGTCGACGGCTACCGGCCGAGGCTCCGCGCCGGGGTCCATTTCGGCCGCGCCCAGAAGGTCGGCGGGGACTACCTGGGCGTTGACGTCAACGTGGCCGCGCGAGTTGCCGCCGCAGCGGGCGCGGACGAGGTCCTGGTGTCCGAGGCGGCTCGCGTGCTGCTCACCACGGAGGAGCTCAAGCTCCGCCGCCGCTGGATGTTTCGAGCCAAGGGCGCACCCGACGACCTCAAGGTCTACGCGGTCAAGCCCGCCGGATAGGCTTGCGCCATGAGCGTCGTCGAGGTCACCCGCGAGGGTGCGGCAGCACGGGTGACGCTGAACCGGCCCGACGCCCTGAACGCCTGGAACGAGGAGCTTGGCGAGGAGCTCGCGGCGGTCGTGGAGTCGGTGGCGAACGACCCCGACGTGCGGGCGGTGCTGATCACGGGCGCCGGCCGAGCCTTCTCGTCCGGCGCGGACCTGAAGGAGCAACGCGCTGCGCAGGAGGGCGAGGCGCCGGACCTGGGCGAGCGCCTCCGGGCGGTCTACCACCCGATCATCCTCGGTGTCCGCGAAATGCCGAAGCCCGTGATCGCTGCCGTCAACGGCCCCGCGGTCGGGATCGGCTGCTCGCTTGCGCTCGCCTGCGACCTCGTGATCGCCGCTGAGTCCTCCTACTTCCTCCTCGCGTTCGTGAACATCGGGCTCGTCCCGGACGGCGGCGTCACGGCCGTCCTCCCCGCGAAGGCGGGCTACGCACGGGCTGCCGAGCTCGCGATGCTCGGCGAGCGCCTGCCGGCCGCCAAGGCGCTCGACTGGGGGCTCGTCAACCGCGTGGTCCCCGATGCGGAGCTGGAGGCCGAGGCGGGCGCGCTCCTGGAGCGGATGGCGAACGGCCCGACCGCCTCATACGCCGGCGCCAAGCGCCTTCTGAACCGCCGCGCCTACGCCGGCATGGCCGAGCAGCTGGAAGCCGAGGCGGAGGCACAGGGCGCGCAGGGGCGCACCGCGGACTTCCTGGAGGGCGTGGTCGCGTTCCTGCAGAAGCGCCCGCCGGAATTCACCGGGAAGTAGCGAGGAGGTGGCCGGAATCGGTCTCGGTTCGCGTCTGCAGCACCTCGGGGCAGCGGCACAGAACGCGCTCGAGGTGGCTCGCTTCGGCGGCCTCGAGACCGGCGAGGAGTCGTCTCCGTTCGAGGTCGTCGCCGAGCGCCCCGTCTACCGCCTGCGCCGCTATCACCCTGAGGTTGCCGCGGGCCCTCCGATCGTCCTCGTCCCGCCGCTCATGCTCTCCTCGGAGGTCTACGACGTCTCGCCGTCGGCGAGCGCGGTGACGATCCTCTCGGAACACGGCACGGATCCCTGGGTGGTCGACTTTGGCTCGCCCGAGCACGAGAAGGGCGGCCTCGAGCGCAGCCTCACGGACCATGTCCTGGCCGTGTCCGACGCCGTGGAGCGGGTGGGTAAGGCCGCGGGTCGCCCGGTCCATCTGGCGGGCTACTCGCAGGGCGGGATGTTCTGCTACCAGGCCGCGGCGTACCGGCGAAGCGACGGGATCGCCAGCCTGGTCACCTTCGGCAGCCCGGTCGACACGACCGCGGCGCTGCCCCTGGGAATTCCCGAGGGCATCGCGAGCCGCGGCGCGGGACTCCTCGCCGGGGCGTTCGAGCGCCGCGCGGTCCCGGCCTGGGTGAGCCGCGAGGGCTTTCGCCTGCTCGACCCCGTGAAGTCGCTTCGCCAGCGGCTCGACTTCGTGCGGTCGCTCGGCGATCGCGAGGCCCTCCTCCCCCGCGAACGCCAGCGACGGTTCCTCATGGGCGAGGGCTGGGTCGCGTGGCCCGGCCCGGCCCTGGCCGAGTTCATGCGGCAGTTCATCGTCCACAACCGGATGCTCTCGGGCGGCTTCGTGATCGAGGGTCGCATGGTCACGCTTGCCGACATCACGTCGCCGCTCATGTACTTCGTCGGGGAGATCGACGAGATCGCGCCGGCAAAGGTCGTCCGGGCGGTGCGCCGGGCCGTTCCCGAGGCCGAGATCTACGAGGTGGCACTGCGCGCCGGGCACTTCGGGCTCGTGGTCGGCTCGTCGGCAACTAGGACGACCTGGCCGGTCGTCGCCGACTGGGCGCACTGGCGTGACGGGGAGGGCGAGCGGCCGGAGGTCGCGGTCGCCGTCGACGAGTTCGTCGAGGAGCCCGCCTCGCGGCCCAGCTCGCGCGACCGGGCGACCCACGCACTCGGGCTGACGGCGAACGTCGGCATCGGCATCGCCCGGTCGACGCTTGGAACCGCGCGCGAGGCCGCCGGTGCCGTCCGTGACCTCACCGGGGAGGCGGCCGGGCAGCTCAGCCGGCTCTCGCGGCTCGAGCGAGTCCGCCCCGGGACGCGCATCTCGATCGGGATGCTGCTCGACGAGCAGGCCGGCCACTCGCCCGAGGACGTCCTCTTCCTCTGGGAGGACCGCGCCTACACGCAGGCCCAGGTGAAGCACCGGATCGACAGCGTCGTGCGCGGCCTGCTCTCGGTTGGCATTCGCCAGGGGGAGCACGTCGGCGTGCTGATGAGCGCTCGCCCGAGCGCGCTCGCCGTGGTCGGCGCCCTCAACAGGCTTGGCGCCGTCGCCGTCCTGATGCGCCCGGACGGTCCGGTGCTCCGCGAGGCCGAGCTCGGCCAGGTCAACCGGATCATCGCCGACCCCGAGCTGTCGGCGGAGGCGCTCGAGGCCGGGGTGCCGGTGCTCGTGCTGGGCGGCGGCGCAGAGCCACGCGAGCTCGGCGCGAACGTCACGGACATGGAGCGAATCGACCCGGAGGTGGTGGAGCTCCCGGCCTGG
>JAWVFM010000041.1:0-4070 GCA_033856015.1 Solirubrobacterales bacterium | reverse complement strand
CGACCTTGACCGTGACGTCCATGCCCACGCGGAAGGTCGCCGAGGGGTGGATGTACTGGCGGGTCGTCGCCTCGTAGGCACCGTCGTCCGAAGGCCGCACGGTCAGCCCGACCTCGTACTCGCGGCTGCCGCCATCGTCCGCGTCGCCACTCGCGGTCATCGAGTCGATGCGCGCCGCGGCCTCGATGCCGCTCGTTGCCAGCCGGTTCGCTCGACTTGCCTCGCCGTTCGCTCCCATTCCGCGAAGCTATTGACGCGCGGCGGCCTTGTCAGTATCTATCTGGTCTCAGCCGGGTATCACGGCGCGCTGCCAGGGCCTTTTCGGCACCGCTTGACCGGAAGCTAGACTCGGACGGGTGAGCCAACCCCCCTCGCTTTACCGCCGCCACCGCCCCCAGAGCTTCGATCAGGTCGTCGGCCAGGAGCACGTGGTCCGGACCCTTCGCAACGCCGTCGAGCAGGGCCGCGTGCACCACGCCTACCTCTTCGTCGGCTCGCGGGGCACCGGCAAGACCTCGCTGGCGAAGATCCTCGCCCGCTCGCTGAACTGCGTCCACGGGCCGACCGTGACGCCCTGCGGGGAGTGCGGCCCCTGCCGGGCGATCGCCGCCGGGACCTCGCTCGACGTGATCGAGATGGACGCGGCTTCGAACCGCTCCGTGGACGACGTCCGGGACCTGCGCGAGCGGGTCGGCTACGCGCCGGCGGAGGGCCGCTGGAAGGTGTACATCCTTGACGAGGCCCACATGCTCACGCGCGAGGCATGGAACGCCTTCCTGAAGACCCTCGAGGAGCCGCCGCCGAGCACCGTCTTCGTCCTCTGCACGACGGAGGCCCACAAGGTCATGGCGACGATCGCCGACCGCTGCCAGCGCTTCGACTTCCAGCGCCCAAGCCTCGAGCAGATCGCCACGGTGATCCGCCGCGTCGCCGACGCCGAGGGCATCAAGGCCGACGATGGCGCCATCGCCGCGATCGCTCGCGGCGCGACCGGGAGCTTTCGCGACGCGCTCGGCACCCTCGACCAGCTCGTCGCATACGGCGGCAAGGAGGTCGCCACCGAGGACGTCCTCGCGGTCCTCGGCATCGCCGACGCGGAGCTGATCCTCGCGGCCGCAGGGGCGATCGCAGCCGGGGACACCCGCGCGGTGCTCGAGGCGAGCGAGCGCCTGGGAGCCTCCGGCCGCGACGTGACCCAGTTCGGCCGCGACCTGCTCGCCCACCTGCGGGCGCTCGTCGTCGTGCGGGTGCTCGACGACGTGCCCGACGCGATCGCCCTCGCGGTTGCCGACCCGGAGCGCCTGCGCGAGAGCGCGGCGGAGTTCACGGACCTCGGCCTGACCCGAGCAATCGACGCCATCGCGGCGGCCCTTGCCGCCGTTCGCGAGGGCGACGAGCCGCGGATGAGCCTCGACCTCGCGCTCCTGCGCGCCGCGTCGCCCCAACTCGACCCCTCCCGCGAGGCCTTCGCGCAGCGCCTCGAGCGCCTGGAAGCCGCCGCCGGTGGAACGGCCGCTCCCGCCCCCGCCCGACCGGCGCCTGCGGAGCCCCAGCCGGATTTGGCTCGTCAGCCCGCCGCAGCTGAAGCGCCGGCCGAGGTCGAGGCCGAAGCCGCCGAGGCCCCGGCCGAGGAGAGCGAGCCCGATACCGGCAGCGGCCCCGTGGCGCAGGCCGTGGCCGTTGCCGAGAGCCTCGACCTCGAGCGTCTCCTTGGAATGTGGCCTGCGGTCATCGAGCAGGTACGCCAGTCCGGCTCGGAGGTCCTCTCGCACGTGCTCGAGGCGGCGCGCCCGCTCGCCGTCGACGCCGAGGAGGCCGTGCTGAAGCTCGGGTTTCCCTCGAGCGCCTCCTTCAACAAGCGCAAGGCCGAGCGCCCGGACGCGCGTGAGCGCTTCACCGAGGCCATCAAGGCCATCGCCGGCGAGCGCCTGCGGCCCGTCTACGTGCTGCTCGACGGCGAGGGCGACGAGGCCGGCCAGGCGCCGATGAGCGAGGATGAGGCGATCGAACGGTTCAAGACAGAGTTCGCAGCCGAGGAGTACGACGAGTTGGAGAAGAGCGACGCGGAGGCCGCATCGTGAGCCGCGGCGGCCCGCCGGGCCCTGGCGGCATGGACCTGAACGCGATGATGAAGCAGGTCCAGCAGATGCAGGCCGAGATGGCCTCGGCCCAGGACAAGCTGAAGGACGAGGTCGTCGACGCGAGCGCCGGCGGCGGCATGGTCAAGGCGAAGATGAGCGGCGACCTGAGGCTGCTCGAGCTCCGCATCGACCCGCAGGCCGCCGATCCCGAGGATGTCGAGCTCCTCCAGGACATGGTCCTCGCGGCGGTCAACGAGGCACTTCGCGCGGCTCAGGAGCTCGCGACCTCGAAGCTCGGCGGCATCACCGGCGGCCTCGGCCTGCCCGGTATGTGATGCACCCCGGCCCGATCCAGCGACTGGTCACCGAGCTCTCCCGCCTTCCGGGAATCGGGCAGCGCACGGCGCAGCGCCTTGCGTTTCACATCCTGCGTGCCGACGACGACGCAGCCTTCGCTCTTGCCGACGCCATCCGCGAGGTCAAGGAGAAGGTCGGCCTGTGCGAGGTCTGCTTCAACCTGGCCGAGGGCCCGCGCTGCAGGATCTGCGAGGACGCGAGCCGCGATCGCTCGTTGATCTGCGTCGTCGAGGAGCCTGCGGACGTCATCCCCTTCGAGCGCACCGGTGAGTACCGCGGCCTCTACCACGTGCTCGGCGGGGCGCTGTCGCCGATCGACGGCGTCGATCCCGAGGACCTGAAGATCACCCAGCTCGTCGCGCGCGTTGAAGCGGGCGGGGTGGAGGAGGTCGTCCTCGCGACCAACCCGACTACCACCGGTGAGGCGACGGCGATTCACTGCGCCGACCTGCTGCGCGGCAAGGTCGAGATCACCCGGCTCGCGAGCGGCCTGCCTGTGGGCGCCGACCTCGAGCACGCTGACGAGGTGACGCTGGGGCGCGCCTTCTCGGGCCGCCGCGCCGTCAACGCGTAGCTGACCATGGCGGACGAGTCGATCACCGCGCCTGGCCTCCGGGATCTGGAGGCCGAGCTCGCCGAGCTCGAGGGGCCCGGTCGCCTGGCGATGGCGGCCCGGATCAAGGCGGCGCGTGAGCTCGGCGACCTCAAGGAGAACGCCGAGTACCACATCGCAAAGGAGGACCAAGCACACCTCGAGACGCGGATCAAGCGCCTGCGCGAGCGCCTGCGAAGCGCCGTGGTCGTGGATGCCAGCGAGGCGGGCGCCGGGGCGTTCGGCTTCGGGCGAACCGCCGAGGTCCTGGACGTCGAGTCTGCCGTGCGGCATACCTGGACCCTCGTGGGCGCCACGGAGGCGAACCTGGCCGAGGGCCGGCTTTCGGCAATGTCCCCGGTGGGCATGGCGCTTCGCGACGCCGCGGTGGGCGACACCGTGCGGATCGACACGCCGCGCGGGGAGCGAACCTTCCGCGTCGAGCGCCTCGTCGAGTAGGCGAGGCTCCCCGCTCAGTAGCGCCTGCCGAGCGGGCTGCGCCAGAAGCTCGTCGTCTTCTTGGCGCCCGGCACGTTCAGCTCGA
Source organism: Solirubrobacterales bacterium (assembly GCA_033856015.1). Taxonomy (GTDB): domain Bacteria; phylum Actinomycetota; class Thermoleophilia; order Solirubrobacterales; family 70-9; genus JAWVFM01. Next base: position 496 of record JAWVFM010000041.1, on the reverse strand, counting down.
TGTGTACGTGGTTCTCGTGCGCCTGCGTGGGGTCGAGGCCGTGGCGGCGGTGGCCGTTCGGCTTGTAGCAGTAGGAGTACGGGCCCATCCCGTGCATCCCGGACCACCAGTCGCGGCAGTTGAAGATCAGGCCCTGCACGCCCATCCGCCGGGCGAGCGCGGCGTAGTTGCCGTCCTTGTCGGTGGCCAGGAGCGTGTGGATCAGGTCCATCGCCGCGCGCTTGTCGGCGGGGACGTTCCGGTCCAGGTGCCAGTCGATCGCGCGATCGACGGAGTGGAGGCTGTAGTTGTGCGGGCCGAGCTTCTCGCAGCGGTAGATGCCCCAGGACTCGCCCCGAACGTTGCTCTCGAGCCATTTCTGGAGGGCCTTCATGCCAGGCGGCATCTTGTCGCGGCAATGCGTCGCGTAGTCGTACCGGAAGTCCTCGATCGGCTTGCCGAGGAGCCGCGGGTCGTTGGCGGGGTTCTTGCTCGGGCGCATCGATGCGGACGCTCC
>JAWVFM010000040.1:0-5055 GCA_033856015.1 Solirubrobacterales bacterium | reverse complement strand
TGCTGATCGGCGAGCCGGGCGTCGGCAAGACCGCGATCGTCGAGGGCCTCGCCCAGCGCATCGTCAGCGGTGATGTCCCCGAATCGCTGCGCGACCGCCGCGTGGTCGCGCTGGACATCGGCGCGCTGCTCGCCGGTTCCAAGTACCGGGGCGAATTCGAGGAGCGGCTGAAGGCCGTCCTCAAGGAGGTGCAAGCCGCCGAGGGCCGGATCGTCCTCTTCATCGACGAGCTCCACACGATCGTCGGCGCCGGCGCGGCTGAGGGCGCCGTCGACGCCGCCAACCTCCTGAAGCCGATGCTCGCGCGCGGCGAGCTGCGCGCCGTCGGCGCGACCACGCTCGACGAGTACCGCAAGCACATCGAGCCCGACGCGGCGCTCGAGCGGCGCTTCGCGCCGATCTTCGTCGACGTGCCCGACCTTCCGGACACCATTGCGATCCTTCGCGGCCTGAAGGAGCGCTACGAGGTCCACCACGGCGTGCGCATCGCGGACGCCGCGCTGGTCGCCGCCGCCACGCTGTCCACGCGCTACATCGCCGACCGCTTCCTTCCCGACAAGGCAATCGACCTGATCGACGAGGCGGCATCGCGCCTGAAGATCGAGATCGACTCGATGCCGACGGAGCTGGACGAGGTGGAGCGACGCGCCCGCCAGCTCGAGATCGAGCGCCAGGCGCTCGGCAAGGAGAAGGACGACGCCTCGAAGGCGCGCCTCGAAGTCATCGAGGCGGAGCTGGCCGAGCTGCGCGAGCGCGCCGGCGAGATGAAGGCCCGCTGGCAATCCGAGAAGACGGCGATCGACGCGATCAAGGCCGCCAAGGCCCGGCTCGAGGAGGCCCACCGCGAGGCCGAGCGCGCCGAGCGCGCCGCGGACCTCGAGCGCGCCGCGAAGCTCAAGTACGGGGAGATCCCCGAGCTCGAGGGGGTGCTCGCCGAGCAGGAGTCCCGCCTGGCCGAGCTCCACGCCGGCGGCCACTCGATGCTGACCGAGGAGGTCACCGAGGAGGACGTCGCCGAGGTTGTGTCCAAGTGGACCGGCATCCCGGTCTCGCGCCTGATGGAGGGCGAGGTCGAGAAGCTGATCCAGATGGAGGACCGCCTGCACGAGCGCGTCGTCGGCCAGGACCAGGCGGTGGAGGCCGTGGCGAACGCGCTGCGGCGCTCCCGCTCCGGCCTCGCCGATCCCAACCGGCCGATCGGCAGTTTCCTGTTCATCGGCCCGACCGGCGTCGGCAAGACCGAGCTCGCCCGCGCTCTCGCGGAGTTCATGTTCGACTCCGAGGACGCAATGGTCCGGATCGACATGTCTGAGTACATGGAGAAGCACGCCGTCTCGCGCCTGATCGGCGCGCCGCCCGGATACGTCGGCTACGACGAGGGTGGCCAGCTCACCGAGGCCGTGCGCCGCCGGCCGTACGCGGTGATCCTGCTCGACGAGATCGAGAAGGCGCACCCGGACGCCTTCAACGTCCTGCTGCAGATCATGGACGACGGTCGTCTGACCGACGGCCAGGGCCGCACCGTGGACTTCAAGAACTCCGTCCTGATCATGACCTCGAACATCGCGGGTGGAATGGACGGGGTCCGTGCCAACTTCAAGCCCGAGTTCATCAACCGCCTCGACGAGATCGTGGAGTTCGATCAGCTCACCCGCGAGCAGATCGGCACCATCGTTGACCTTCAGGTCGCCCTCCTGGCCGACCGCCTGCGCGAGAAGGGAATCGAGGTCGAGCTCACCGACGCTGCGCGGACGCTGATCGGCAACCTCGGCTTCGACCCGACCTACGGCGCCCGGCCGCTTCGCCGCGTGATCCAGAAGCAGCTCGTCGACAAACTGGCGCTGAAGCTCCTTTCAGGCGAGTTCGGCGACGGCGACCTCGTCAGGGTCGACGCTGCCGACGGCGAGCTCGCCTTCGAGCGAGCGGAGCCGCGCGTCGAGGCCCTCGCGTAGGTCGGAACTGCTTCAGACGCGGCTCGTCAAGATAGGCTCAGCGCAGCCAGCGAACAGGAGGAGAAATGCCGACCTACATCATGCTCACCAATCTGACCGCCGACGGCGTGAAGACCATCAAGAACAACCCGGGGCGTGTTCACGAGGTGAACAAGGAGGTTGAGCAGCTCGGCGTCAAGGTCCTCAGCCAGTGGGCGACGCTCGGCCAGTACGACTTCGTCAGCGTCGTCGAGGCGCCCGACGAGGCGACCATGGCCAAGGTCTCCGTCGAGCTCGGCTCGCGCGGCACAACGTCGAACCAGACGCTCACCGCCATTGACGCCCAGGCGTTCACCGACGGCCTCTAGGTAGCCCTTTGCGGATCCTCGTCGTCGGAGCCGGAGGCCGCGAGCACGCGATCGTGCGGGCCCTGGCGCGCTCCCCGCGTGCGCCCGAGCTGCTCGCGGCGCCCGGCAACGCCGGCATTGCGTCGGACGCGCGCCTGCTCGACGCCGCTTCCGAGGACGTTCCGGCCATCGTCGGCGCGGCCGTGGCCGAGGCGGTCGACCTCGTCGTCGTGGGGCCCGAGGCGCCGCTCGTCGACGGGCTCGTCGACGCCCTGGAAGCCGCCGGCGTGCCTGCCTTCGGGCCCAGCGCCGAGGCGGCGCGGCTCGAAGGCTCGAAGGTCCACGCGAAGGAGCTGATGGCGGAGGCGGGCGTCGCCACGGCGGAACATGCCGTGTTGCGCACCGGAGCCCAGGCGGTCCAGCATCTCGCGGAGAGCGCCTACCCGGTCGTGCTCAAAGCCGACGGGCTGGCTGCGGGCAAGGGGGTGATCATCTGCCAGGACGAGGCCGAGGCCCGGGAGGCGGTCGAGGCCTTCTTCGTCGAGGAGCGCTTCGGCTCGACCGAGGTCGTGGCCGAGGAGTTCCTGGATGGGGCGGAGCTCTCGCTGCTCGCGCTCTGCGACGGCGAGAACGTCCTGCCGCTTGCTCCGGCGCAGGACTACAAGCGGATCGGCGACGGGGACGAGGGCCCGAACACCGGTGGGATGGGCAGCTACTCCCCCGTGCCGGGCTTCGACCGCGATCGCACCGAGGAGATCGCCGCCGCCGTCCACCGTCCGATGGTCGACCTGATGCGTCGCCGCGGCACCCCTTTCCACGGCGTGCTCTACGCCGGCCTGATGATCGGCTCCGCCGGGGTCAAGGTCCTCGAGTTCAACTGCCGCTTTGGCGATCCCGAGACCCAAGCCGTGCTGCCGCGCCTGCGCTCCGACCTGGCCGAGCTCTTCCTTGCCGCCCGCACACCCGGAGGGCTTGCGGGGGTGGCGGCCGACTTCGCCGACGATTGGGCGGTGACCGTCGTGCTGGCCTCGGCGGGGTACCCGGCGTCGAGCTCGAAGGGCGACGTGATCACAGGGCTCGACGAGGCAGCGGCCCTTCAGGGGGTCGAGGTCACGCACGCCGGGACGGCCCTGCGCGAGGGCCAGGTCGTGACGGCGGGCGGGCGCGTCCTCAACCTGACCGGCATCGGCGCCGGCCCCGACGAGGCTCGCGAGCGCGCCTACGCCGCTGCGCGGCTCGTGTCCTTCGACGGCATGCAAGTGCGCTCGGACATCGCCGCCCGAGCGGTCGAGCGAGTGGCCTGAGAGAATCGTGCCCATCGAAGGAGGAGACGAGTTGGAGTTTGGAGGCGAGTCGGCGCCGGAGCCGAACATCGAGGTGATGACGATGCCCGAGGTCGAGGCCGCGTTCGAGGAGATCGAGGTCGACGAGCCGCTCGTCGGGATCATCATGGGCTCGAAGAACGACAAGTCCAAGATGCAGCCCGCGGGGGCGGCGCTGAAGGATGCCGGCATCCGCTTCGAGGTCCGCGTGATGAGCGCCCATCGCGATCCTGAGGTGGTTCGCGACTACTGCATGAACGCACGGATGCGCGGGATCCGGGTGATCATCGCGGGGGCCGGGATGTCGGCGGCGCTGCCCGGCGTGGCCGCTGCGCACAGCGACCTTCCGGTGATCGGCGTGCCGATCCTCGGCAAGAGCCTGGGCGGGCTGGACGCGCTGCTCTCCGCCGTGCAGATGCCGCCCGGCATCCCCGTGGCATGCGTGGCGATCGACGGCGCGAAGAACGCGGGAATCCTGGCGGCGCGCATCATCAACTCCTGACCCCGTGATCTCGCGCTACACCCGCGAGGAGATCGGGGCCATCTGGACCGACGAGCGCCGCATGCAGGGCTGGTTGGAGGTCGAGCTGGCCGCGACCGACGCCTGGGCCGCGGGGGGCGTGGTGCCCGCCGATGCCGCCGCCGCCTGCCGCCAGCGGGCCGCGTTCACGGTCGAGGCCGTCGCCGAGCGCGAGCGCACCACCGGCCACGACGTCGCCGCGTTCATCGACATCGTGTCCGCGTCGATCGGCCCGGAGGGGCGCTGGATCCACTATGGGCTGACCTCCTCCGACGTGCTCGACACCGCGCTCGCGCTGCAGATGCGCGAGGCGGGACGCATCGTGGTCGCCGGGGCCGAGGCGTTTCGCGACGCGCTGGTCCAGCGCGCGCTCGAGCACCGCGACACCCTCTGCGTCGGGCGCACCCACGGCATCCACGCCGAGCCGACCACGTTCGGCCTGCGCCTCGCCGGGTTCGCGTTCGAAGCCGACCGCAACCTGAAACGCCTCGGCGACGCCTTCGAGCATGCGGCTGTGGGCAAGCTCTCGGGCGCCGTCGGGACCTTCGCCACGGTGCCGCCGGCGATCGAGAGTCATGTCATGGACGCGCTCGGCCTCCGGGCCGAGGATGTCTCCACACAGGTGGTCCCCCGCGACCGGCACGCCGCGGTGCTGAGCGCCGTCGCCCTGGCGGGCGCCGGCCTGGAGCGGTTCGCGACCGAGGTCCGCAACCTCCAGCGCACCGAGGTCGGCGAGGTCCTCGAGCCGTTCGGGGCAGGCCAGAAGGGCTCCTCGGCGATGCCGCACAAGCGCAACCCGATCCTCTCGGAGCGCATCACCGGCCTCGCGCGGGTCCTGCGCGGCTACGCGCAGGCCGGCCTGGAGAACGTGGCTCTCTGGCACGAACGCGATATCTCGCACTCGGGCGCGGAGCGGGTCATCCTGCCCGACGCGA
>JAWVFM010000039.1:0-4628 GCA_033856015.1 Solirubrobacterales bacterium | reverse complement strand
TGCCGCGTACGAGCCGTTCGCAGCCCATTCGCACTACGGCCTGGTCCTCGGCGAATCGAGCTACCAGCAAGTCGCCGAGTCGGTCCGCGGCTTCCTCGAGACGAACAGGCTGTAGGGATGGTCGCCGGTTGGCGGCAGTCGTGCGGCGCTGGTATCATCCCGAACCGGTGCGGCCGACACGGATCGCCCGCCCACAGGGCCGCATTCGTCTAGAGGCCCAGGACACCGCCCTCTCAAGGCGGAGATCACCGGTTCGAATCCGGTATGCGGTACCAATCCGACACCATATGTTGTGGTTCGTCGCGTCGCTGACCGCAGATCTTGTGATTCTCACCGAATCGCATGTCGCGGAGCGCTTATCTGGACCCTGATCGGGCCACGATTGGGCGGGGTCGCCTGCACGGGTACCAATCGCTGCTGCCGTCGCAGCTCTAGCTCTTCGCGGCGCCAACGTGGGCGCCCGCCGGGTCCCGCCTCAGGGCGAGAAAGCTCCGGTCTCGTCAACCGGCTCTAGGCTACTCACTCACGGGCTCTCGGTCCTCGTAGAGAACGTTATCGGCCAGGCCGCCCCCGATGTTCGCGGTGGGTCGGAAGCGCAGGAGCTTGCTGATTCCGAGATAGCCAAGCTCCCGCAGCCGCGCGTGCCGCGGTGGCGCGCCGCCCACTTGGGCGCGTTCCTCCTCGCGGATGGCCTCGGCGACCGCGCCCGCAAGCCGGCCGCCGTAGCCGGCCAGCTCGTCCAGGCGGGCCAGGACCCGCGGAAGCTCGTCCCAGCGCTCGAGCATCGTCATCGCGATCGCCGGCATGAGATCGGCGACGTCCCAGACGCGATACCGATCCCACAGACGTGCGCCGGGCTGATAGCCGGCAAGCCCTCGCTCGAGCGCCGCAGCGTCGCCGGTCATCGCCTTCGGCAGGAGTACCGCTGCCGCCTCCGCCGGGTCGGAGTCGCCGATCTGCCGGTGGACGACGGCGTCGATGTCCGCGCCGAGCGGTGCTCCCGCGAGGACCTGGCTCGCGGCGCCGAACCCCATGGCAGCCGCACTGAGGAGGCAGAAGCCGACCTCCGGATTGTTGTCGGCCAGCGCCAGGAGCTCGTCGCGAGCGTCGCCGAGCGCCTGCCAGTCACCCCGGCCAAAGGCGATGAGGGCAAGGAGGGCGAAGTAGTGGCTGCGGGTATGGACGCTCCGATGGAGCGATTCGGCGTCGAGATCCCTTGCCAGCCGTTCGGCCTTCGCGAGATCGCCGCCATCGAAGGCGGCTCGCCCGAACCACGGCAGGGCCTCGGGGGTGTTGATGTGCGCGCCGGCCGGGATCAGCTCGTCGAACACCCGGTCGAAGAGCGCGACTGAATCGTCGATCCTGCCGGCCCACGAGTACACGGTGGCCATGCGCTGCGCGGCATCCGCAAACGGGATGGGGTCGGACGCATCGAGCAGGCGCTCGAGCTCCTCCGTGCCCGCCGTGTCCTCCGTGAACGACGCACGTTCGGCGAGGACGTGGGCGAGCGCCACGTTGTCGCCGGAGGCTCGAGCAAGTCGCTCGCCCTCGTGCAGCAGGTGGACCACCTCTTCGTCCGCGGGCAGCTGCTTGAACCAGCCCCAGTTGAAGGTCGCCGGCTCCAGCATCTGCGTAAACAGCTTGGCCGGCGGCGCCTCGCTGGCTTCGGCATAGAGCTCCAGCGCCGTCAGTCGATGCTGCCACGCGTCGTCGCCAAGACCTTGGCGCGCGAACAACCGCCCCACCTCGGCCTCGGCTTCGGCTCGCTCGAGTGTGCTCTCGGACAGCTCAACGGCTCGCTCATAGACGGCCAGGGCTTCCTCGTACGCATTCCGCTCCTCGAGGCGGGCGGCGGCCGCGAAATGCGTTCGGTAGGCGTCACGACGCATCCTCGAGTGGCGGTCGGGATCGCTCCAAACCCATGCCGCCTCAGGAGGCTTGAGCGCCTCCCACCAGTGATGGGCCTGCGCCACGACGTCGCCGGCCTCGACGCCGTCCACCGCGTACCGCGCATGGAGCGGCATCCGCTCGGTGACCGGCAGACGGCCGTAGACGACGTCGCGCACGAGTGCGTGGTGGAAGCGATACTGCGCGCCGATCGGCGCTACGAATCCCAGCTGCGCCACGCGCCCGAGCGCGGCAACGGCATCCGCCGGCTCCCGGTCGCCGAGAACCACGGCGTCGTGGACGCCGAAGATTTCCCCAGCCACGCTCGTGAACTGGATCATCTCGCGGTCCTCCGGCGCCAGCTCGTCGAGGCGTGCGGCGATCGCCGCCTGGACCGTCACCGGGAGCCGTGACCCGTTCAGCCGCACCTTGGCGAGCTCGATGAGGAACAGTGGGTTGCCCGCGGCGCGCTCAACGGAGGCGGACACTCGGTCGCCGTCGCCGCCTGCCAGACCGGCCAGGAGGGTCGCGGCCGCGTCGTCGAGCGGCCCCAGCTCGACCTCGATCCTGCCGTCCCGCGGTCGCAGGTTGGCGGTGGCCACGAACTCCGGGCGCGCCGTCCCGAGCGCGAGCACTGCACCGCTGGACCCGGAGGTCACGTAATCGACTACGCGCAGCAGGACGGGATCGCCCCAGTGGAGGTCCTCGATGAGCAGGCAAATCGGCGAGTTGGTCGAAGATGCGGCAAGGTAGCGCTCCCAGGCGCGCGCGATGAGCTCCCGCTGCTCGTAGCGCGAGATCGCCAGCAGGCCGTCGTCGACCGCCAATCCGGCACTGTGGTTGACCGCCGACGCCACGTCGCCGCCCTCCTCGGCGCCGAGGAGGCGGACGATCCGGTCCCGAACGGTCTCCGCGTTCGATGCGCCCGCCTCGGCCTCGACGAGCTGTCGCAATGGGGAGTTCGCGCCGGCCTCGGGCCGGCAGCGGGCCTCGAGCACGGTGAACGTCCCGGCCCGCCGGATGGCCTCCCGCGCGAGGCGGCTCTTGCCCTGCCCCGGAGGGCCGACGATCAGGGCGAGCCTCGGTGCTCCGCCACGAGATGCCTCGAACGCCGCCGCAAGGGTTGCGAGCTCGGGCTCGCGCCCGACGAACTCCATCTCGACATTGGCCTGGGTCTGGCCGAATCCCGTGAACCGCCACGCGTCGACGCTGCCGAAGCCCTTGAGGTCGAGGCCGCCGAAGGGCTCGAAGGTCGCGAAGGCTGCGGTCGCCTCGTGGCAGCGTGGGCCAACGACGACCTGGCCCGGTTCAGCGTGGGACTGGAGCCGGGCCGCGAGGTTGATCGACTCGCCGATGACCATTCGCTGGCTCGTCTCGAGGGCTCGGGGATCGACGAGGAGGTCGCCGGTCTCGAGGCCGGCCCGGACGCTCAGCCCGCCCGAGGCGGCCCATTCCGATGCCCACCGCACGCAGGCGTCGGCGGCGCGCAGCGCACGCTCGGCATCGTCGGGGTGCGAGATCGGGATGCCAAACGTTCCGAGGATCGCATCGCCGATGTACTTCTCGACGACCCCGCCGTGGGCCTGGATCGTGCCGCTCATCTGTGCGAAGGCCTCGCCAAGAAGCCGCTGCATCCGCTCGGGGCCGAGCCGGACGGTCGCGTCCGTCGAGCCGACGATGTCGATGAACAGGCAGGTCACGAGCCGGAGTTCGCTGTGCGCCTCCACGGTGGGCGCATTATCGCCCTTCGGACCTCGGTGATGCGTGCAAGCCCCGACCGTCCACGAAAAGCGGGGCAACTCCAGAAGCTGCTCCGGTACGCGGGGTATTGCAGGGCGACGTATGTGCCGAGCCGAACGCTCCTCGTCGGTGGCGTCGATGGCATCCGGGTCGATGCTGCCAGGCGGCGAAGCACGGGCGCGGCGTCGGCCTCGTCCCAGAGGTCTCGGGAGCCCTTATTGGAGCCCTATTGGGTCCTGTTTCTTGCGTGTCATGCGTCTCTGGGTAGGCTCGTTTGAACGTCGCTGAGACCGATGAGACGGCTCACTTGGAATCCGGTATGCGGTACCAACCTTCTGGCCCAGGAGAACTGAGGCGGGCCTGGCATCCGCCAGCTTGATGAGTCTTCGCATGCGGCCGCGTGGGCGCTCTGTAGACTTCGGCGACCCGCATGAGTCGATCCAATCAGCGTCCAACCTGGCGTCCCGGCGCGGCGTGGATCGCGCTCGTCCTGGCTGCCTGCGCGCCTGCGACGGGCACACCGGCCACGCTCGGCTCGACGGAGTCGGCGCTGACCGCGTCGTCGTCGGGGGTGTGCCAGGCGATCCTCGCGCTCCCGGACGCAGTCGCCGCCCAACGCGCCTTCATCAACGTCGCGCACCAGGCGCTCCACGGCCTGGCCGCTGACATTCGCCTCGACCGGCCGACGTCGGCTCGGGTCCTGGAGACCATGCAACGGGTCGAGGCCGATTTCAGCGGGGCCGCGGATGCGCCTTCACTGGGCGGCGACCTCGCCGCGCTCCGGGTTGCCACGGATTCGGCGCTCAGGGCGATCGGCGAGGAGGTCCCGGCGTGCCCACAGTGAGCGTCGGCTCGCGGTGTCGGCCGCGTGGTTGGATCGCCCTCGCCGCGCTCGTCGTTCTGACCTCGTCGAGCTGCGCCGCGCCTGGGGTTTCCCCGTTGCAGACATCATCGACCGCCGGCAACACGATCGTCGCAGAGGTCGCCAGCTACCAGCTGGT
>JAWVFM010000038.1:0-2846 GCA_033856015.1 Solirubrobacterales bacterium | reverse complement strand
CGCCGCTATCTGCGGGAGGTTCCCGCCAGGCGTGCCGGCGAGCTCGACGAGCTCGACTTCGAGCTCGACTGACCGCCGGCGTCCAGCTCAGGTGAAGAGCTGCCAGGCGGCCCAGGCGATGGCCGCGGCCCCGCCGAGGCCGATCACGAGCTTGGCGAAGAGCCGCGACGGCGCCTCAGAAAAGGCGGTTGGCGTCGAGCCGACCGGGACCACCGGCGGGCTCACGCCGAGAACGTCCCGTGCCTCCTCGGCCGCAGCCTCCGAGACCAGGATGTCGCGCGGGCCCGTGGCCAGCAGATCGAGGATGTCGAAGGCACGGGTGGGCCGGTCGATGCTGGGGATCCCGGCGTCGAGCAGCACGCTCTGCATGAGCCGCGCCTCCGTGGGGTTGCGAGCCCAGGCGATCCGGACGAGCTTGCCTCCGGTGAAGCGCGGATCGATTCTCGGCTCGGACTCCTCTGGGACGGATGGCTCGGACAAGGTCAGCCCGCCTCGAGCACGACCTCGTCGACCTCGCCGTCGCGGATCGCGAACGCACGGACCACGGGGGCGTCCGCGTCGGCGAGCGAGCAGATGAACCAGAGCGGGTCCGGCCAGCCACGCGCGAGGTTGACGTCGGTCTGCGACGGATAGGCCTCGCTCTTCGTGTGCGAGTGGTAGATCCCCGCAAGGTCCTCCCCGGCTCCCTCGATCGCGCTCAGGAGCTTCACGGGGTTGGCGACCTCGAAGCGCGTCGGGCTTGCGAAGAGGTTCTCGGCACGATGGATGCTGGTCGCTGTCCCGTCCCGTCCGCCGATCAGCCCGCAGCACTCGTTCGGCGCGTCCTCGCGCGCGTGGGCGACGATCTCGTCGATCAGGGCCTGGGCGATCCGCATGGCGCGAGGCTAGACGATCAGCCGTTCGGCGACCGCCGCTGGGAGCGCCGAAATGAGGCTCCACGAAGGCAACTAGTGTACTAGTTCTCTGGTACAGTTGGCTGCGGCTCATGAGTGCCCCGGAACCACAGACGCTGGAGCTCGCAGTCGATCGCAGCGACGACGTGCCGGTCGGCGTGCAGCTCGCCTGGAAGCTCCGGGGGTCCATCGCGAGCGGCAGGCTCGTCGAGGCGGATCGGCTCCCGAGCGTGCGCGAGGTCGCTCAGCTCTCCGGGGTCAACGTCAACACCGCCCGCGCCGTCTACGCCCGTCTGGAACGCGACGGGCTGATCGAGACGCGCCACGGCCTGGGCACCTTCGTCGCGGCCGCGCCCGGCGCGTCGTCCGACGTCGAGCGAATCGCTGCCGACACCGTCGCGGAGGCGAGGAAGGCCGGACTCTCTCCACGAGACGTCGCCAGGGCGATCTATGCCGGCCACTGGGCCGGCGACGGGCCTGCGACCGGGCCGGACCCGGGTTCCGACTTCGGGAGCGACGCGGATGAGGCGGCCGCGCGACGCGAGCTTCGCCGCCAGATCGCCCGCCTCGAGGCCGAGCTGGCGGCCTACCCGGAATCCCGTTCCGACGCCGACACCGTTCACCCGGCCCTGCGCCGCAAGGGGCACGTGGCGACGTTCGCGGAGCTGGAGAGCACGCGAAACGAGCTGATGGAGCGCCTCAAGGTGGCGCGCGCATCCGCGGAGAGCCGCGGCAAGCGGGAGCGGCGCGCGCGATTGCGCCGTGAGGGCATGATCCAGAGGCCGGAGCGCCATCGCTTCGAGCGGATCAGCCTCGAGGAGTGCGGCGACCCCGGCTGCGGCGAGTTTCGTGTGGTGCCCAGGTTCGGCCCCGTCGGGGCGCTCGCCGGGTGGTGGCAAGTGAAGGTCTCGTCGGGATGTCCGTTAGCCGGGGCGTCGTGAGGGCGTAGGCATGGTCAGGGCCGCATCCGATCGGGCCTTCCTGCCCGTCAAGGGGCTCTTCGAGCAGGTCGGGAACATGGTCATCCTGACCGGCAAGACGGCCGCGTCGGCGGTGAGGCGCCCTTACCCCTACGGGGGAGAGTTCGTCGCGCAATTCCTCTTCGCGCTGCAGCTGTGCTGGTTCCCGATGATGATCTCGACGATCGCCTTCGGCTTCGGAGCGCCCGGGCTGCAGGCGGCCAACTTCCTGACCCTGTTCGGGGCGCTCGATCGCCTCGGCGGCTTCTTCATCCTCGCCTCGGTGCGGGAGTTCGCGCCGTTCGTGACCGCGATCGTGGTGGCCGGCGTCGCCGGCACCGCGATCACCGCTGACCTCGGCGCCCGCAAGATCCGCGAGGAGCTCGACGCCCTCCAGGTCCTCGGCGTCGACCCGATCAAGAACCTCGTCGTTCCCCGCTTTCTGGCCCTGATGCTGATCACCGGCCTGATGGACATCTACGCCCTGCTCTTCGGGATCTCCGGCGGGATCTTCGCCGAGCTCGCCTACGGTCAGCCGCTCGGCGGCTTCTTCGCGACCCTCTTCACCAGCGCCTCGATCACGGAGCTCTGGGGCTCGCTGCTCAAGTGCACGTTTTTCGGCGCGATCGTCGCGATCGTCTGCTGCTACAAGGGCATGAATGCCTCCGGCGGTGCCGAGGGCGTGGGCAGGGCAGTCAACGAGGCCGTGGTCATCGCGCTGCTGGCCGTCTTCGCCTTCAACTACGTCTTCACCCAGACACTGTTGGCGACACACCCTCAGCTCTCGCAAATCAAGTGATGAACAACTCCGTACGGGCAAAGGTGTTCTAGGTGTTGGCCCTACCGAAGATGTGGCTTGGCTCGCTCGGCGAGATCGCGCGCTTCTGCGGGCGGGTCATGGGGCTCGTCTACTCCGGGCGCGTGTTCGGCTTCTTCGGCGAGGCGCTTCGCCAGGCGGGGATCCTGATCACCGGCTCGGCGATCGTGATCTGGG
>JAWVFM010000037.1:0-3160 GCA_033856015.1 Solirubrobacterales bacterium | reverse complement strand
GCCACGCGCGCGAACCTGAGGCGATCCTGCATGTCGAGGAAGCGCTCGCGGTCGCGCGGCGTCGGGCACAGCCAAGAGAATGTTGGCTCCATAGGTGTCCATCGCCCGATTCGAGCGACTACATGAGGGGACGCCGCCGGCTCGCCTGGTCAGGGCCGCTCGAAGGCGCCTGCGTCACAGCGCTTGTGCTTGCGAGGCTGACCGCGCTGATCCTTTGACGGGCAGTCGCGGGCGAAGCCGAGTGCCGCGCTTGCGGCCTTCAGGCTGAGCGTCTGAGTGGGCCCGCCGTGCGAGCCGAAGTTCCCGATGTGGAGGTTGCCGACCACGGCATTCGGCCCGGGCAGGAAGCTGGTGCAGCCCGTCGGGGTGGTCAGCGCATTTCGCGCTCCGCTGAATGTGCCGGAGCACTGAGCGTCGGCCCCGGTCGGCCCGGTGAAATTCCCCGAGAGGAGCGAGTTGTCCGCGCTGAAGGCGCTCGTGGACTCGAAGATCCCGCCTCCGTTCCCACCCCCGGAGGCGTCCGAGTCGGATTCGTTGAGGGCCAGGCTGGTGTTCAGGATCGAGGTCGTCGAGCCCGCGGCGGTCGCGATCCCGCCCCCGTTCCCGGTCGCGCTGTTCAAGACGGCCGTGGAGTTCGACATCACCAGGTGGCCGGGCTTGTCGTCGAAGCCGCCGAAGCGTGAGGTGCCGTCGTTGACCAACGCCCCGCCCTCCGCGGCGGTGTTCTGGGTGAACGTGCTGTTCTTGATGACCGTCTTCGGGATCGCGACAGCACCGGGAGCAACGTCGACTCCGCCACCGCCGGCCGTGGCGCTGTTGTGGTCGACGGTCGAGTTCGTGATGATCAGCGGGGTCGCGACGCCGGAGATTCCGCCGCCGTACTGGGCCGTGTTGCCGGTGACCCTCACGTGATTGAGCTCCAGCCGCGATGGACCCACCGAGATCCCTCCCCCCTCGCCCGTGGGGCTCGACCCGCCCTTGACCGTCACGCCACTCAGCGAATGCGACGAGAAGGTCAGGAACGCGATTACGTTGCTCACCTGCTGAGCGTCGATTGACGTCTTGTGGGGGCCGGCGCCGACGATCTTCACCTCGTCGACAACGTCAAGGTCGCCGTCGGAGTTGTCGTCGTTGCCGCCGTCCGGCAGGGAGAGCTTGTAGTGGCCCTTCGGGATGCGGACCACGTCTGGTCCGACCCGAGCATTGGCGGCGCTGATGGCCTCCCGTAGCGAGCAATCGTGGCGGGCGCAGCTGCCGGGGACCGGGTCGTCGAACCGGGTCGGCACGAAGGTCTTGGCGAGGGCTGATCCTGTCGCGCCGAAAGCCGCGGCCATGGCCAGCGCCGCGGCCACGCTCGCGTTTCGCATCGCCCGCCGCCTCAGAACCCTCTGCATGGCCTCGAAGCTAGCACCGCTGAGCGCTGACCCGCCGAGGGTGGGATAGTCCTTCGAGATGAAGCTCACGGAGGAGCGCTCTGGTCATCCAGGGCTCAGTGCGGGGTTCGTCGTGGCGCTCACCCTGCTGTTCTGGGGCACATCCGTCGCCGCCAGCCCGGCAAGCCAGGGCGCGAAGCAGGTCGGCTTCAAGGCGCGGGGCAGCGTTCACCAGGTCGATGTCACCGGGGCTGATCCCGGCCGGCACCTGACGCTCGTCGATCGCAACGGCAAGAGCGTCCAGGACCAGCGCGCAGGGTCGCTCGGCGGGATCGTCTTTCGTCACGTCAAGCCCGGTGGCGGCTACCGAGTCCGCCAGGCCCCCGGCAAGGAGTCCCCGGCGTTCCGGGTGATGACGTTCCGCTCGGCGCCGCCCAGCCAGAAGATCTACGACCAGGCCCTCCCGGCCGGCGGCTACGGATATCTGAAGACGCGCGACGGCACGAAGCTGGCGATCGACGTCCACCTTCCCGGACCCGCCGCCGACGGTCCCTACCCGACGCTGGTCGAGTACTCCGGCTACGGCTATGCCAACCCCGCCGGACCGGAGAGCTCGATCCAGCCGATCGCCGCGATCCTCGGCTTCGCGGTCGTCGACATCAACATGCGCGGCACCGGCTGCTCGGGCGGGGCGTTCGACTACTTCGAGCCGCTCCAGGCGCTCGACGGCTACGACGCCATCGAGACGGTGGCCCAGCAGCCGTGGGCCCTCCACCACAAGGTCGGGATGATGGGCGTCTCCTACGGCGGGATCAGCCAGCTCTTCGTCGCCGCCACCCAGCCACCCGACCTGTCGGCGGTCGCGCCGCTGTCGGTGATCGACAACACCCAGACCACCCTGTACCCGGGCGGCATCCTGAACACCGGCTTCGCGCTGCAGTGGGCCGCGGACCGGGTCCACGACGCGGAGCCCGCCTCGCCCACGGGAGGCCAGCCGTGGGCGCTGGACCGCATCAACAACGGCGACCAGATCTGCAAGGCCAACCAGGACCTCCACCCCGAGGCGGTCGACCTGATCAAGAAGGTCCGCAGCAACAACTACTACCGCCCCAGGGTCGCCGACCCGCTCGCGCCGATCACGTTCGTCCACAAGATCCACGCGCCGGTGTTCCTCGCCTGCCAGTGGACGGACGAGCAGACCGGCGCTCACTGCCCGTCGCTGCCGTCCCATTTCACCGGGACGAAGCGCAAGTGGTTCACCTTCACCAACGGGACCCACGTCGACTCGCTCGATCCGGCGACGTTCAACCGCTGGTACGACTTCCTCGAGCTCTACGTGGCGCACCGAAGACCCGCCTTGACAGCAGGGCAGAAGGCGGCGGCGCCCGCGATCTACCAGTCCGTCATGGGAGTCTCCGGCGTCAACCTGCCCGACGACCCGATCCAGAGCGAGCCGAACTACGCCGCGGCCCGCGCTGCGTTCCAGAAGCTTCACTCGATCCGCGTCCTCTTCGACAACGGCGCCGGCAGCTCGACCGCCGGCGCTCCGGTCGAGGCCTTCGGGCGCACCTTCGGGCGCTTTCCGCCCGCAACGACCAAGGCCACATCGTGGTATCTGGGGAACGACGGCAAGCTCGGCTCCGGCAAGACCGGTAGCGCCGGCAGCGAATCGTTCACCTGGGACAAGACCGTCAGGCCCCCGACGGACTTCACCGGCAACACCGGGTCCGGAGCGGGCGGCCTCTGGACAGCCACCCCCAACTACGACTGGACGCAGAGCCCGGCGG
>JAWVFM010000036.1:0-2817 GCA_033856015.1 Solirubrobacterales bacterium | reverse complement strand
CGCTTGAAGATGAGCTTGTCGATGGTCACCGCGGCGGCGAGCACGCTCGGTCCGGCGTAGGGGATGTCGAGGCACTCGAGAAGCCCCTGGACCGTGCCGTCCTCGCCGAACGGCCCGTGGAGGACGGGGAACGCCGCGTCGCAACCGAGCAGGCCGCCGGCGGCGCGCAGCTCGACCTCCTCGCCGCCGCTCAGCCAACGGCCGTCGCGCTCGATCAGCACCTCGACCACCTCGTGCCCCGCCTCGCGAAGCCCGGTTGCGACGGAGTATCCGGAGCGCAGCGAGACCGGGTGCTCACTCGAGCGGCCGCCGCTGATCACGGCGACCCGCATCAGTTGCCGCCGCCGGTCGTCGTTGTCGTGGTGCTCGTGGTGCTCGGCGTCGTCGTGCTCGTGGTGGTCGGCGCGCTGAACTTGCCCACGTAGATCGTGACCGCGCCCGCGGTGGCCGCCTTGGTGCCCGCGGGGGGCGCCTGCTTGACGACGAGCCCGTCCTGGCTCTGGTCGGTGGTCGCCTGCGAGACGACGTTCACGTTCTTCAGCCCGTTCGCGGCCAGGTCGCTCTTGGCCTGGCTCTCGGACTCGCCGACGACGTTCGGCACCAGGACCTGGCCGTTGGAGACCGTGATCGCGACCACGGACCCGGGCCTCGCCTGGGCGCCGCCACCCGGGGACTGCTGGATCACCTGGCCCGCCGGCAATGCCGAGCTCTGCTGAGTGACCCTGGCCTTCAGGCCGGCGGCCGTGATGTCCGTCTGGGCCTGGGCCTGCAGCTCGCCGACCACGGAGGGAACTGTCGTGATGTTCTGGCCCTTCGAGACCTTCAGCGTGATCAGCTTGGACCGGCTGGCGAGCGTCCCCGCCGGCGGCTCGGACCCAATCACGGTGCCGGGGTCCGCAGCGGAGAAGACATGCGTGGTCGCGACGTTCTTGAAGCCGCGCGCGGCCAGCGCCTTGGTGGCCGCGGTGACGCTCAGGCCGCGAACGTCCTTCACCGTTGCCTTGCCCAGCCCGGTGGAGACGGTGATCGTGACCGTCGATCCCTCGTCGGCGGTAGTGCCGGCGCGCGGGCTCTGCTTGATGACGGTGTTCAGGGGTTTCCGGCTCGGGATGGGGCTCGGGACGACCTGGAAGCCCTTCGCCTGGAGATCGGCGGTCGCCGTGTCCTGCGTCTCGGTGAGGACGTTCGGCACCAGGACGTGCTTGGTGCCCGAGTCGTGGAGCAGCAGGAAGAGCACCGCGGCGATCACGAGCAGCAGGGCGATGCCGGCGGCGACCATGCGGTTTCGCGTCCAGAAGCCCTCATCCTCCTCGGCCAGGACGGTCTCGGCATCGTCCGCGGGCGTCCGCGGCGGCTGGGTTGGCGCCGTCGTGGAGACAGCGACGGGGGCCGGCATGGCACCGTACGAGGCGGTGTCACCCGGCGTGGCGTTCGGGTCCGCCTCCGCGGCGACCAGCGCGGCGCTGAACTCGTCGGCCGTCTGGTAGCGGTTGGCGGGCTCCTTGGCGAGCGCCTTGAGGACGACGGCGTCGAGCGCGGCCGGGATGTGCGGGTTGATCTGGCTCGGCGGGCGCGGCGTCTCGGAGACCTGTTTCAGCGCCACGGCGACCGGGCTGTCGGCGTCGAAGGGCACCTGGCCGGTGAGCGCCTCGTAGAGCATCGCGCCGACCGAGTAGAGGTCGGACGCCGGAGTGGTCTCGAGGCCCTGGGCCTGCTCCGGGGAGAGGTACTGAGCCGTCCCCAGAACCGATCCCGTCTGGGTGATCTCCGACGTGCCGGCGCGGGCGATGCCGAAGTCCGCGACGCGGGCCCTGCCCTCGCGGTCGATCAGGACGTTCTGGGGCTTCAGGTCGCGGTGGACGATGCCCCTGGCGTGCGCGAAGCGAGCGCCGGCCAGGACCTGGCGGATGATCTCGATGGCCTCGCCACCGGTCAGGCCGCGGTCGATCAGGTCCTTCAGCGAGGCGCCCTCGACGTACTCCATGACGATGAACGGGCGGCCCTCGTGCTCGCCGCGGTCGTAGACGCTGACCACGTTCGGATGCTGGAGACCGGCCGCCGCCGCGGCCTCGCGGCGGAAGCGCTCGACGAAGTCCGCGTCGGATGCGTAGCGCTCGAGCAGGAACTTCAGCGCGATGCGGCGGTTCAGCATCTCGTCGTCCGCGCACCAGACGTCCGCCATGCCTCCGGCGCCGATCCGGCGCACCAGCCGGTAGCGACCGCCGACGAGGATGTCGGGGGCGAGCGGGTTCATCCGCCGATCCCGAGCGCGGCGTCCATGACCTTCGTCGCGATCGGCCCCGCGACCGTGCCGCCGAAGCAGCCGGTGCAACGTTCGATCGTCGCCGCCACGGCGATCTTCGGGTCGCTGGCGGGCGCGAACCCGATGAACCACGGCTGGTTGATGCCAGCGGCCACGTCGATCTCCGCCGTGCCCGTCTTGCCGGCGAAGGGCTCGCCGCCGACGGTGAGGCCCGCCGCCGTGCCCTCCTGGGTGACCTTGAGCATCATGTCGGTGAGCTGCGTCGCCGTCTGTGGCTTGATCGCCTGCGACTCCGGGCTCGGCTTCAGCTCGGAGACCGTGCGCCCATCGACGTCCGTCACCTTCTGGACGAGGCTCGGCCTCTCGAGAGTGCCGCCGTTGGCGATCGTCGCCGCGACCTCCGCCATCTGCATGGGTGTGGCGAGCATCTGCCCCTCGGCGCCGCCCTGGCCGATGGCGACGCGGCCGACGTCGAAGCCGCTGGTCACGAGGTGGCCGCTCGAGTTGTACGGGCCCGTCGGGGCCATCTCGTCGGAGGGGTAGTCGAGCTGCGG
>JAWVFM010000035.1:0-4150 GCA_033856015.1 Solirubrobacterales bacterium | reverse complement strand
CTTCAACATCGCGAAGAACCTCGGGATCGCCAACGCTCCCGATGGGCTCTTGATTCCGCCGCGCGAGATCGAGTCGTTTGCGGACCACAAGGTGGTGGCCATCTCGACCGGCAGCCAGGGCGAGCCGCTGTCTGCGCTGCGCCGGATGGCCCACAACGATCACCCGGCCGTGCAGCTCCACGAGGGCGACACGATCGTCTTCTCGGCGACGCCGATCCCGGGCAACGAGCGAGCGGTGAACGAGACGATCGACCGGATCTTCGAGATCGGCGCGACGGTCGTCACCGCCGCGGACGCGCCCATCCACGCCTCAGGCCACGGCTGGCAGGAGGAGCTGAAGCTGATGCTGAACCTGACCAAGCCCCGCTACGTGATGCCCTTCCACGGCGACCACCGCCGGCTGCGCCTCCACTCCGAGCTGGCCGCCTCCGTGGGCATCGATCCCGAGCGGATCTTCGCCGGGCGCAACGGGCTGCCCCTGGAGCTCGGCCCCAAGCGCGCCTCTTTCAAGGAGTCGGTCGGCTCGGGGATGATCTTCGTCGACGGCGTCGACATCGGCGACCCCGACGACGTCGCGCTCAGAGACCGCAGGACGCTCTCCGCAGACGGCGTGTTCATCGTCGTCGCAACGATCTCCTCGGAGGACGGCGCGCAGGTGGCGCCGTCCGAGATCATCTTCCGCGGCGTCGCGTTCCTCGAGCCGGACGAATCGGACGACCTGATCGACGAGCTGCGGGAGGTCGTGGGCGACACGCTCGGCTCGGCCGCGAAGCACGGCGAGCGCGAGCCCGACCTCATCCAGGAGAAGCTCCACGACGACATCGCGGCGTTCGTCTACGACCGCCTGCGCCGCCGGCCGATGGTGCTGCCGGTGGTGGTCGAGGTCTGAGGAAAAGTCGCGGCGAGTCGTCCTGCTAGGGTCGTCGCAGTGAGAGGTGGGAAGTTCTTCAGTCGGCGTGGCCGCGTCCTGGCCGCGGTGTCGGTCCTGGCGTGCGCGAGCGCAGCCGGCCTCGGCGGCGGTGCCTCGGCCGCGACCCGCCTGCCCACGCTCAGCCAGGCGCTGCAGGCTGCGAAGGCGCCGCCGTCCGAGCTCAAGCGCGGTCGCACGGTCGACTTCCAGGGAACGACGATCGTCCGCTACCAGCAGAAGGTCGGCGGCGTTCCGGTGCTGGGCGGCGACGTCGCTGTCATCGGCTCCACGGGTGGAGCCGTCGCGCCTGAGGTGGTCACGGACGGGAGCGCCGCCAACGTCGCCTCGCCGCCGGCGCCGACTGTGTCCGCTGCACGGGCGATCGCGATCGCCCGCGGCACCACCGGCGCAAGCGGGCTTCGCGCCAAGCCGACGACGAGGCTGGCCATAGATCCCAGGCACGGCGACGCTCTGGTCCGCCAGGTGATGCTCGCGTCGAGCAGGCCGATGAAGGACTTCCAGGTCCTGGTCGACGCGACCACCGGTGCCGTTCTGCAGAAGGTCAACGTCCTGCACTACGACCACGCCAAGACTCAGAAGGGGAAGGCGAAGCTCTACAACCCGAACCCGGTGGCCATGAACGGCGGCTACGGCGGCATCGGCATGAACAAGAGCGCGGACCAGAGCGACAAGGACACCGCCAAGCTGACGGCGCTTCGAGCCCCGGTGAAGCTGCTGCGCATCAACAGGGGCCAGCATTGCCTCAAGGGCACCTATGTCGAGGCGCGCGTCGGCCACGGCAAGGGCAAGGCGGTCTGCCGCAAGAGCCTCGACTGGTCGAAGGTCACGCGCTCGGACAACCGCTTCGAAGGCCTCGAGGCCTACCAGCAGATCACCCAGATCGAGAGCTACTACCACTCCCTCGGCTTCAGGGGCAAGTCGAATGTCCACCCGAAGCGCCAGCTGGTCATCGCCGACGCATTCGGCCAGGACAACTCCTTCTACTCGCCGGGCGACCGCACCATTCGCTACGGCTCCGGCGGAGTGGACGACGCCGAGGACGGCGACGTCGTGACCCACGAGTACGGCCACTCGATCCAGGACGCTCAGGACCGCGGCTTCGGCAACTGCAACTGTTTCCAGTCCGGCGCCCTCGGCGAGGGCTTCGGCGACTTCGAGTCCGCGGTCAACACCTCGATCAGCCCAGACGTTCCGAACAGCTACCGAAACACCGCCGAGTACTGCATCTTCGACTGGGACGGCACCGGCGGCTACGGCGGGCCGGGCGTCAAGCCCTGCGGGCGCCTCGCGACCGGGTCCGATGGCACGGGCAGGCCGACGAACACCTACCTCCAGGCGTTCGTCACATGCAACAGCGGGGGCACCCCCGAGGTCCACTGCCTGGGGGAGGTCTGGTCCCACGGCCTCATCGATCTGCTCAACAGCCTCCCGGCCGACTCCCACGGCCGCCCCCCGATCGTGGTCGACCTCCTCACCTCGCAGTTCGCCTACGCCGACGACGAGACCTTCAAGGGTGCAGTCAACCTGCTGCTGGCCGCCGACGACCACATTTACGGCACCAACGCGGCCGGCAGCGGCCCGCACGACGCCGCGATCTGCGCTGAGATGAAGACGCAGCGCGGCATCAACGCCTCCGACTGCCCGTAAGCGAGCTAAAGCCCGAGGAGCAAGCGCAAGCGAGGCTCCGAAAACCGAGCAGGTCGTGGGACGCAGGCCGGGCGGTGAAGCGAGCATGGGTAAATCCCATGTGAGCGAGACGATCGGCCGAGGACCGCGAGATGCGACGGTTTGCAGGAGCCTCGGGGCAAGAAAAGGCCCGCCGGCGTCAGGGAGGGGGAACACCGGCGGGCCAAATTGGCTCGAAAGCCAATGAAACACCCGTCGGGGGGGTGTCGGGGGTCCCCCGACGGGCGGGTTGTCTCGTCCGCCGGAAAAACTAATTGGACGTCGTAAACGCCTTCTAAAGGTTTGCGGCGGCTTCGCTGGGCGTCCCGGCAGG
Source organism: Solirubrobacterales bacterium (assembly GCA_033856015.1). Taxonomy (GTDB): domain Bacteria; phylum Actinomycetota; class Thermoleophilia; order Solirubrobacterales; family 70-9; genus JAWVFM01. Next base: position 1,220 of record JAWVFM010000035.1, on the reverse strand, counting down.
TGCCTCGGGCTCGGCCGAGGAGGCCGGAAGCCGGACCGTGAACCGGGCGCCGCCGTGGGCCGAGGGCCCGGCTTCGACGGTGCCGCCGTGGGTGGCGGCAACGGCCCGGACGATCGCGAGGCCGAGCCCGGTGCCGCCGTTGCTGGACAGGTCAGCCGGCCCGGAGCCGCGTACGAACCGGGCGAAGATCTGCTCCTCCATGCCGGCCGGGAGGCCCGGGCCATCGTCGGCCACCTCGAGCACGGCGTTCGGCCCCTGGCGCGTGATGGAGACCAGCACCGACGTGCCGGCTGGCGTGTGGCGCAGGGCGTTGTCGAGGAGGTTGACGACCACGCGGTGGAGCTCGTCGGAGTTGCCGAGGATGGGGACGGCGCCCGGCGCGTCGACCTCGATCTGGTGGTGGTCCGCAACCGGCCGGACCTCTGCCACCGCGGCCTCCGCGACCTCCGCGAGGTCGCATGGGCGCCGCATGCCCGTCCTCCCGGCATCCGCCTTGGCGAGCAGGAGCAGGTCGGAGACGAGGCGGCTCATCCGTCGCGAGGAGCGCAGGGCGCCGTCGATGATCTCGCCCTCCTCGCCCTTGCGTTCGACCGCGTCCAGGCGGGCCTGAAGGAGCTCGAGGTTGGCGAGGATGCTCGTCAGCGGCGTTCGAAGCTCGTGGGAGGCGTCGGCGACGAACTCGCGCTGAGCCTGGATCATCTGATCGGTCTCGTTGCGGGCCGCATCGAGCTCGCGAAGCATCTGGTCAAGCGTCAGCGCCAGCTCTCCGACCTCGTCGTCCACCCTCGGGCCTGGGATTCGCCGCGAGGGGTCACGCGTCGCGGCGATCGTGCGAGCCGCTCCGGTGAGCGCCGCGATCGGGCGCATGGCTCGACTCGCAACGGCGAGGCCGGCGAGCGTCGCGAGGAGCGTTCCCCCGAGGACCCCGGCCAAGAGGAACAGCCAGAGGCGATCGCTCGTGGCGTCGAGCGGCGCGGTGCTGCGCGCGTACTGGACCCATTCGGTCCCGGCGCCGTTATCGCCGACCGGGACATTCGCGACCTCCAGATCGCCGACGTGGGTGATCGGCGCCTCTGGCGATCCGAGGTCGGGAGCACCGTTTGCAGGAGCCTGCTTCAGGACCACGCCGTTGGACAGGACGAGTCGAATGACAGCTGGAAGCGGCGCGTTGGTCATCGAGTGGAGCGGCGGAACCTGGATGAAGCCCTCGTTGAAGCCAG
>JAWVFM010000034.1:0-4557 GCA_033856015.1 Solirubrobacterales bacterium | reverse complement strand
CCTGGTCTCCCAGCACCGGAACGGGACCGCCGTCCACCCGGTTGCCGATGGTGACGCCCTGGCGCAACGTGCAACCGGCGCCGATCCGCACGCCGCTCGCCACGAAGATGCCGCCGAAGTGGTGGATGCGGAGCCCAGGCCCCACCTCCACGTCCGTGCTGATGCTGATCCCCGTCGCCATTTCAACGACCCGGAAGGCAAACCAGTAGACCCGGTGGCCGATCCAGCCCCGCCACCCCGGCTCTGCGTCGATGAAGCGCCCGAACCGGTAGACGGCGAGCGCCCAGCAGGACTGCTCGCGAAACCATGGTCGAGGCGGATAGCGATCGAGGTCGGCCCGAAGGTCGGCGCGCGCCGAGCGCGTCGCGGCGCGGCTCATGAGCGCTGCAGCTCGGCGCTGCGCCGCCGAGTGCGGCTACGCCAGACGAGGACCTCGAGTGCCCCGCGCAGCCGGTCCGGGTGGGTCGCGATTCGCATGAGTGCCGCGCCCGCCGCTCGCAGCCGGTGCTCCGCCATGCCCTGCCTGAACGCATCCCAGGCGATGATTCCCTCATAGCGGCGGACCAGCGAAGGACGCCACCAGGCGCGGCCGCGGTAGCGGGCGAGAACGTTGCGGTAGGCGCGATGCATCGCAACGCCGTCGCTCGAGGCCTGCCCGCCGTGGACGTAGTAGAACGAGCCGATCCGCGGGGAGGCAACGCCGGAGCCGTGCTCCAGCATCCTGATCCACATGTCGACGTCTTCGCAGAGCTTCAACGAGGTGTCGAAGCCGCCGGCGTCGAGGACCGTTTCCCGGCGCAGGAGCGCGGAGCTGGGAGGGACGCAATTCACGGGGTAGGCGGCGTGCGCGGGCGAGCTCATCAGCACGGATGCCGGCCCCGGCACTCCGTAGATCCGGTTCCTCCTCGGCGCGTCGCCGCGCGCCAGGGTTGCCGCGCCGATCAGCACATGCCCGTCGCGCATGGCGTATACGTGCTCGAGGTGGTCCGGCGTCCACTCGTCGTCGGAATCCAGCAACGCGACCCACACGCGCGACGCCGCCTCGATGCCGCTGTTGCGCGCCGCCCCATGGCCACGGTTTCGCTCATGCCGAATCACTCTGGCGCCAAGGCGCTCGGCCACCAGGCCCGTGTCGTCGTCGGAATGGTCGTCCACCACGATGATCTCCGCTGGTCTCGCCGTCTGCGCCCGCACGCTCGCAATCGCGCGCGGGAGCAGGTCCGCCCGGTTGTAGGCGGGGATGACGACGGAGATGGGAAGCGTCCCCGCTTCATCCGGCGCGGGTAGAACTTCGGCGCTGGCTTCTGAGCGGTCCACCTGCGGTCGGACCTTAGCGGCGCGAATCAATCCGATTCGGGACCAGGCGACCAAGCTCGAACGCCCAGGAGGAGATTGGATCGATTCCCGCCTCCGCGGCGCCGGCGCGGTCCGCGGCGGCAAGCCTCCCGGCGGCGTGCCCGAGCCGCATCAGGCTCCAGCGCGCGAGACCGAGCCACGGCCGCCTCGGGAACGAGCCCGGGTACTCGCGATTGAGCCACGCCGCGCCGGAGCCGTGCCGCGCCCGCTGGCGGACCAGCGCTCGAAGCGACGCGCGATTGCGGTGGACCACCGCGGCGCCCGGGCGGGGCTCGAAGGACCAGCCGGCGCGGCGCAGCCGGAAGCAGAGATCCGCATCGCCACCGGAGCGGAGCTCGGCACGAAAGCCACCGATGCTCTCGAACGCCTCCCGGAGCACGGCGCAGTTCGCCGTCTGCGCGTAGCTCCAGGCGCCAGCCAGGGTGTTGGCCTGGCTCATCGACTCGCTGCGCGCGAGAAACCGCGCCACAGCGCCCTCGACGTCGCCCTCCGGCTGGTCGAGGATCGCGCCCGCGAGAACGGCAACCCGGTCTCCGGCAGGCGCGGCGAAGTAGAGGTCGACGATCTCGGCGGGAACCTCCACGTCGGCGTCGAGGAAGAGCAGCCAGCGACCGTCGCCCTCGGCGGCGGCCCGGTTGCGTGCGTGGTAGGAGCCTGCGGCATCCCGGACCGCGAGCACTCGTCGCTGGGGCTCATCCCATTCCACGGCGGGCCCGTCCCGCCGGTTGTCCGCGACGGTGAGGGTGTCGCTGACGTCGAGCCGCAGCGGCGCCAGCCGATCGAGCAGGGCGCGAAGCTCGACCTCGGTGCCGGCGAACGGAACGACGACGTCCACCCGCGGGCGGGGGTGAGCTTCTGGCGTGCTCGCCGACACCCTCAGGGCATGGCCCGGGTCAGAGCCCGCGCCGGCCGAATACGTGGGGAGTCGTCTGCAGCAGGATCTTGGCGTCGGACCAGAGAGACCAGTTGACGATGTAGAGGTAGTCCATCACGGCCATCTCCTCGAGCGGCAGGCGGGTGCTTCCGATGATCTGCCACGCGCCGGTCATTCCGGGCTTGAGGCGGAGGCGGTCGCGGTGCCAACCCTCGACGCGGGCATCCTCCTCGACGATCAGCGGGCGTGGGCCGACCAGGCTCATCTCGCCACGCAGCACGTTGACCAGCTGCGGCAGCTCGTCCAGCGAGGCTCGGCGGAGCTGACGGCCGATGCGGGTGACCCTGGGGTCGTTGGCGAGCTTGAAGAGGCCCGAGGTCTCGTTGAGGCCGTCGAGGTCGCTTCGGCGCAGCTCCGCATCCGCGTACATCGTGCGGAACTTGAGCATCGTGAACTCCCGGCCGTCGCGACCGACGCGAGTCTGCCGGAAGAGCGCGGGTCCTCGGGACGTCGTCCTGATGGCAATCACGATGGCCAGCAGGAGCGGGCTCGCGAGGATCAGCAAAAAGGCCGATCCCGCGACGTCGAACCCGCGCTTGAGGAGTCGCGAAGAACGGGACAGGCCGAATGTCTTGACGCCGAGCAGGGTCGTGCCGTGGACCTCGTCGAACTCGACGCTGGAGCCGACGGCTTCGAGGAGGGTCGGGAGGACGCTGACCTTGAGGTGGTAGGCCTTGAAGTAACGCACCGCCTCGAGGACGCTCTCGTGCGAATCGCCGTAGGCGATGATGACGCGCTGGATGTCGCGCTCGGCGATGTAGGACGCAAAGGCCGCGCCGCTCACGCGCGGGCGGCTCAGCTCGAATTCGCCGAACGGAAGGTAGGCGACGATCCTCGCGTGGAGGCCATCGTGGGTCGCGAACTTCGATTGCGCCCCGACCGCCTGCGCCTCGCTGCCGAGCACCAGGCAGCGCTCCGGCGGCGTGGTGCGGCGCGCCAGCTGACGCGCCAGCGCCCGCCCCGCGAGCACGCACAGGAAGAGCAACGCCCAGAGCAAAAGAATCGTCCGCGTCTGAAGCGACCCGCCGAGCGCCGGCCCGGCGAGCGCGGTGATCAGGAGGGTGTAGAGGGTGGCCAGGTGAAAGAGCGACGGCGCCTCGTTGAGCGTGCTCTTCGCGAGCACGAGCTCCTCCCTGTCGTAGAGGCCGATCGACTTGCTGATCAAGACGACGATCGGCAGCCCGAGGTAGAGGATGAGGAAGTTGTGTACGTCGCTCGTCAGGAGCTGCGTGATGCCGAGCGCAACGACGGCGCCCAACACGTCCGCGACGCCCAGGAGCCGGCGGAACCTGGCGTCGCGCCGAGCGGTCGACCTGAGCGTGGTCTCCTCCTCGACGAGCGCCGAGAGCTCTCGCAGGTGGGCGATCGCGCGCTCGGTCTCGAGCGCCCGCGCCGGACCGAGCTCGGTCGCCGCCGCTCCGCCGGCCGGCTGAGGCCGCAGGTCGGCCGGGGTCGCGAGCGGGTCGCCCGGAGGCTCCGCTACCGCCCCCGTGGTAGCCAACAATGTCCGCGGTCCGAAAAACCGGCGGTTGCGGTAGCGACGCATCGCACCCTTCCCGTAAATGTCCACGTCAGACCTGCTGGCGATTCGTTCGCCCCCAGGTCTCAGCAGCCAATACTGGCTCAACAGCCAACGCTGCAGAGAGGATGCTAGATCGGCGGCATTCGTGCGCCGGTGGCAATCTCGTGAAATACCTGATTGGGTGTGGGCTATTCGTCCAAAACTGGCCAATTTGGGTTAGCTAGACCCGGGGGGCGACGTCTCCGGGAAGCTCAGCGCCCGGATCCTTGGCGAGCGCGCATGATTCTGCGCATCCGCATCAGCACCGCGCCCGCCAGCGACTGCCTCGTGTCGATCCGCAGGCGCTTCGGCTCGCCGGGCGCCTTCCGCGCCCAGGCCCAGTCGAGGTCGGCGTCGATCCGCAGCTCGGTGAAGCTCGGATGCTGGCTGATGAGGAGGTCGAATATCGCCTTCATGTGGGGCTCCTGGCGCTCCTCCTCGGAGAGCTTCATGTCGGCGCCGGCCAACCCCACAGATGCGTATGTCCAAGTGAGATCGTCGAGGACAATCCAGCCCCCCGGCCGCAGGAGCTTCTCGACGAGGAGCACGGCGAGCCCGTCGATGGTCCACTCGTGGGCCCCATCCAGATAGCAGAGGTCGTAGAGCGGCTCGCAATGCCCGTCGCTCGTGGACTGCGCCTCGATCTGCTTCTTCAGGAACCAGTCGTAGGAGCTGTCGGGCGTCCGCACCACCGAGACGTAACGCT
>JAWVFM010000033.1:0-4758 GCA_033856015.1 Solirubrobacterales bacterium | reverse complement strand
CGGTGGCCAGCGCTCCGGTCGCCAGCGCGCCGATGAGCCCGTCGAGCCAACGGGCCGCGGTGAAGTACCCGACCCGTGCCTTGATGAGGAGCACGATCCCGACGTAGAAGCACGGGAACACGCCCAGGTAGCCAGCGTCGGCGGGCGACGGATACGGAATCGGGCGCAGGTTTGCCAGCGCGACGTCCCAATAGATGTTGCCCGCCGCCCAAGACAGGAGCCCGAGCCCGAGGGCCACCCATGCCTTTCGCGGTGCGCGGACGGTCGCGGTTTGAGCGAAGCACGCGAACGCCGCCGCGACGATCACGCCGTTGTAGACGCCGTTGTTCATTAATCCGACGAGCCAGTCGGCGCCCGTGGCCAGCCAGAGCGCGTACGCGGCCACGCAGGCGGCGCACACGGCTAAGGACACCATCCGCACCCGGTGGCGATTAGTGAGCGGGAACCCGTTCATCAGACTTGCATCGGCATTCACCGACGGGGCCCCGAGGACCGCGGACGGATGATGTGGCTCGTTTGCGCCGCTCTACAAGCGCCTCCGGCACCTCAGGAGCACTCGCCGGCTACTCGTAGTGGAGCGCCCGCAGCACGTTGAGCCGCCCGGCACGGCGGGCGGGGAAGATCGCCGCGAGCAGCCCGGCCACGACGGCGGCGATGACGAAGACGACGAGCGTCCCGACCGGGATCGTGAACGCCGCATAGTCGATCGCCTTCCCGACCATCAAGCCGAGCAGGATCCCGATCGGAATTCCGAGCGCCGCGCCGATGAGGGCCGTGATGATGCTCTCGTGGCGGATCATGCGGCGGAGCTGGCGCCGCGTCATCCCCACCGCGCGCAGCATCCCCAGCTCTCGGGTCCGCTCGAAGACCGTGAGGACCAGCGTGTTCACGATCCCGAAGAGGCTCACGATGACCGACAGCGAGAGCAGCACGTACAGGAGGTTGAGCAGCGTGTCCACGCCCTTCTCCTGGTTGTCCTTGAACTGCTGCTCGGTCTGGAGCTGGGCGTCCGGGAACTTCGCGATCGCGCTGGAGAGCCGCTGCGTGTTCTGCGTCGTCACGCCCCCGGCGACGTCGACGAACGTGTACACGTTCAGGGGGTTCTCGTACTCGGCGTCGAAGCGCTTCGTCGAGATCGTCAGATCCCCGTACGGCGAGCCGCCCTTCGGGGGTGCGTAGACGCCCCGGACCACGAGGTGCAGCCTGCTGCTCGACGGTGTCTCGACGGACAGGGGCGAACCGACCGAAAGGTCCTGAGCGTCCGCATAGGCCTTGGAGACGAACACGCCGTTGCGCCCGAGCTCGCCCGGGACGGCCGGCGAGCCGTGCTGCCAGTCCACGGTGATCACGCGGCTGATGTCCGGCGGGACGCCGCTGACGGTGACATCGCTCCCGAATGCCCGGCCAGAGCCGGCCCGAACCCCCGCGACGACGCCCACGCCCTTGACCCGCTTGAGGGCGTCGGCGGACGCGGTCGAGATCGGCGAGAAGTTGTCCTGCGCGGTGAGCGCGTAGTCCGCGTTGAAGAGCGAGTTCACCGAGCTCTCGAAGCTCGTCTTGAGGCCCGCCGCCAGCACCGAGACGAGCGTCACGAGCGCCAGGCCGATCATCAGCGCCGACGCGGTCGCGGCGGTACGGCTCGGGTTTCGCGTCGCGTTGCTCCGCGCGAGGGCGCCCGCCGCGCCACCCCCCCGCGCGGCTGGCCAGCCCAGGACGGAAACGAGCGGCGGCACGAGCGTCTTCGCCAGCATGGCCACGCCGACGAAGACGCCAACGGCGCCGACGCCCACGGCGATCAGCCGCTGCGCCGTCGAGAGCCCGCCCACGAAGAGCCCGGCGAGCATGACCGCGATGGCCAGTGAGATCGTGAGGAGCGCCGCCGGCGTGCCGAACCTTGCGAAGCGAGACGGCGGCACCACGGACCCCTCGCGGACCGCGGAGATCGGCGGGATCCGGGTCGTCCGCAGCGCGGGGCGGAGTGCCGCGAGCAGCGTGACGACCACGCCGACCGCGAGCGAGATGATGATGGTCCTCGCCGCGAAGACCAGGCCCGTCTGCGGCAGGTTGATCCCGAAGGAGACGAACAGGGCGTTCAGCCCCTTGGCGAGCGCCAGGCCCAGGAAGAGGCCGGCGACGGAGGCGAGCCCCCCCACCACCAGTGCCTCCGCCATGACCGACCCCAGCACCTGACGCCGCGACGCACCAAGCGTGCGGAGAGTGGCCAGCTCGCGTGTTCGCTGGGCCAACGTGATCGAGAGCGTGTTCGCGATCACGAAGCTCCCGACGAAGAGCGCGATGCCCCCGAACGCGAGCAGGAAGTCCTGGATGATGTTCAGGAAGTCGCTGGTGTCGCTCGTCTGCTTGGCGGCCTGCGCGGTGCCGGTGTGGACCTGCGCGGTCGGGGGCAGGAGCGGCCGGATCTGGCTGACCAGCTCAGCCGGCGAGGTCCCGGCTGCGGCGGCAAGGTCGATCTGGTCGAGGCGCCCCTCCTTTTGGAAGAGCTTCTGCGCTGTCCGGAAGTCGAAGATCGCCATCGTCGCCCCGCCGAGCGAAGAGACACCCCCGATCTTCGCGATGCCTGTTATCCGGAACCGCTGCTCGGGTCCCCGTGCGCTGACGCCGATTCTGTCGCCGACCGCGTAGCCGTCCTTGTCCGCCGTGTTGGCGTCGATTGCCACCTCGCCGGGACCCTTCGGCCAAGAGCCCGCGGTGAGGTCCAGCGGGTTGAACCGCTGGCTGCCGCCCGCGTGAACGCTGAACGCCAATGGCGGGGCACCGTGGCTTGAGATCACCTTGCCGTCGCGCCCCACGAGCGAGGCGTAATCGGACACCGCGCCCTCGGCCGCGGCGACGCCCGGCAGCCTGCGCACCTTGCCGAGCACGGACTGGGGAAACGAGGGCGGCAGGACCCCGTTGCCGTTGTCGCTTCCGACGGCGCTCTTGCCCGTGATGGCGACATCGGTGTTCTTGTAGACCTGGCTGAAGACCGTGCCGAATGCGGCCTTGATCGTGTCGGTGAGCACGTACGTCCCGCTGACCATCGCGACGCCCAGGATGATCGCGATCGCAGTGAGAGCAGCCCGCAGCTTGCGCCCGGCCAGCCCCTTGATCGTGACGCCGATCACGCCTGGAGCTCGTTGATGACAGCGAGGACGTCCGCCGCCGTGGCCTCGCGCAGCTCCTTGACGATCAGCCCGTCCGCGAGGAAGAGGATGCGATCGGCGATCGAGGCCGCCCGCGGCTCATGCGTGACGATCACAGTCGTCTGACCGTACGAGGCGACCAGATCGCGGAGCAGGTCGAGGATCTCTCCGCCCGTCTTCGAGTCGAGGTTGCCGGTCGGCTCGTCCGCGAAGAGGATCGTCGGACGCGACACCAGGGCGCGTGCGATTGCCACCCGCTGCTGCTCCCCGCCGGAGAGCTCAGAGGGGCGGTGGCCAACCCGCTCGGAGAGCCCCATTCTCGACAGCAGCCCCCGGAGCCAGTCGTCCTCTGGCTTCCTGCCGGCGATCGACAGTGGCAGGACGATGTTCTCCTCCGCGTTGAGCATCGGCAGCAGGTTGAAGAACTGGAAGACGAAGCCGATGTGGTCGCGGCGCAGCCGGGTCAGGTCGGTGTCGCCGAGCTTGGTGATCTCGGTCCCGGCGATCGCCACCGTCCCCTCCGTCGGCGCATCGAGCCCCGCGAGGATGTGCATCAGCGTCGACTTGCCGGAGCCCGATGGGCCCATGACGGCGACCAGCTCCCCGGTCTGCACATCCAGGTCGATGCCCTTGAGGGCGTCGACGGCAATCGCTCCCTCGCCGTAGCGTCGCTTCAGCCCGCGCGCGGCGACGGCGACCGCGGCCTGAGCTTCGGGCGGCTCGGGCGCGCCGGCCGCCGCGTCTGCGGCCGGACCGCTCAGGCGGCCGCCGCCTTCAGTTCGGGGAGCACCCACCGGACCCTACCTCGCATCGTTTCCCACCGGCTCGCGGCAGGATGCCAAACCGCGCTCGAGCTGGGCTTTCCGAAGGCACCGCTACGGGGATTCGAACCCCGGTTTCCGGACTGAGAATCCGGCGTCCTAGTCCCCTAGACGATAGCGGCGTGCCGGCCGATTCTAGAGGGCGCACAGACGGTGGGCGGGCCGGTGGGAGCCCGCCGAATAGGATGCCCGCAACGTGGCCAGCTTCACGATCAAGAAGACGATTGCGGCTCCGCCGGAGACCGTGTTCGCGGTCCTGACGGACTACGTCTCCTACTCGGACTTCACGCCGATCCGCAAGGTCGAGATCGAGAAGGAGGGGGTTCCCGCTCCCAACGGGGTCGGCACGATCCGCGTCCTCTCGATGATCGGCCCGCCGCTTCGCGAGGAGATCGTGGAGTTTGAGCCGCCGTCGAAGTTCGTCTACCGGCTGCTCTCGGGAGCGCCCCTGAAGGACCACGTCGGCACGGTCACCCTGGCGGCAGACGGCGCCGGGACGCTGATGGTCTACACGGTCGACACCACGCCGACCGTCCCGGTGGGAGGCGGCATAGTCGTCGCGATCGTCAAGCGGAGCGTCGGCCAGCTCGCGAGCGGCGTTGCCAAGGAAGCGGAGCGGCGGAGCCAGTAGGAGCTCCCCTCTGACATCCGTCGGAGGGGTCAAGTGGATGCGGCTGGTGGGATTCGAACCCACACGTCCTTTCGGACACGGCCACCTGAAGACCGCGAGTCTGCCGTTCCTCCACAGCCGCCTGCGGGCGCCAAATCTAGCGGCTCAGGCCTTGCGTCCGACC
>JAWVFM010000032.1:0-4528 GCA_033856015.1 Solirubrobacterales bacterium | reverse complement strand
GACTTCGGCGCTCCCCGCTACCCGGAGCTGTGGCTCACGACGACGCGTTCCGAATGCCGGACGGATCCTGGATTGGTGCGGGAGATGACGGCCGCCACCGCGCGCGGATACGCGCTGGCAGTGAGGCAGCCGGGCCAGGCGCTTGGGGACCTACTCGCCGCGAACCCCGGACTCGACCAGGCGACCGAGCACGCCGAGCTACATGCCCTGCTTGCCGCGCACGCGCTCCAGTCCCCTCTGTCCACCCCGGCCACGACGTTGGTCAAGTGGGCGAGCTGGAAGCTCGACCACGGCATCGTCCACCGGCCTGCAACCCCTCGCTCGCTGCTCGGCAGTTGCTAGAGGCTGCGGCGGGCGCGGAAGTCGCGGCGAACGGACTCCGGGCGCCCCCACATCTGGACGACCTCGGCGCGGCCCTCGTTCCAGTCGCGAACGTTCATCTCGCCCTCGATCCCCTCGGCGTCGAGGAGCTCGAGCGTGCCGTGCACGGTTTCGGGCGCGGCGGCGTGGCCGAAGCGGTGGGCGACGTTCACCCGGAAATGCCACTCCGCCTGCGAGTAGGGCTGGACGTTGACCTGTGTGAGGATCGTCGCCGCGTCGATGTAGCGGTCCTCGTCGCGAAGCCGCAGGTCAAGGGACAGGTCCGTCCAGTCGTCCGGGAGCGAGTCGACGATCGACTGGAAGTCCGCGGCCAGGGGCATTGGCCGAAGCCTACGCGAAGAAAACCTGCTCGAGGAGGAACACGTTCAGGGAGATGATCAGGCTGGCCAGGACGCTGACGAGGGCCGAGAGCCAGCGGGGGTTCACGAGCGCGCCCATGATGTCGCGGCGGCGGGCGATCACGACCACGGGGATCAGGGCGAACGGGATCCCGAACGAGAGGACCACCTGGCTGATCACGAGCGCCTGGGTGGGCGCCACCCCAATGGCGATGATGATGAGGGCGGGAGCGAGGGTGAGCGCGCGGCGCAGGAAAATCGGTATCCGCCTGCGGATGAAGCCCTGCATGACGACCTGGCCGGACATGGTCCCGACCGATGACGAAGCGAACCCCGACGCGATCAGCGCGACCCCGAAGATGGTCGACGCGTGACCGGACACGGTCTCGCGAAGGCCGTGAAAGGCGCCCTCGATCGTGTCGATGCCCGCGAACCCGCTGCCGCTGAAGAGTGCGGCAGCCATGATCATCATCGACAGGTTGACCAGGCCGGCGAGGGTCATGGCGATCACGACGTCGACGCGCTCGAAGCCGAGGATCTTTCGCCGCTCGTCCGCGTTGCGGCCGACGACTCGCCGCTGGGTCAGCGCCGAGTGCAGGTAGATGACGTGGGGCATGACCGTCGCGCCGATGATGCCCGTGGTCAGCAGGATGCTCTCGGTGCCGGCCAGGCCCGGCTTGAAGAGGTGTGCGGCCACCTGTCCTCCGTCTGGGTTCGCGTAGAGCATCTCGATCCCGAACGAGACGAGCACCACGCCGGCGAGCACGGCGATCACGACCTCCAGGCGCCGGTAGCCACGGCGCTGGAGCGCGAGGATTGCGAACGCGCCGGCGCCGGCGAGGAGCGCCGCGGGAAAGAGCGGGATGCCGAAGATGAGGTTGATGCCAAGCGCTGCGCCGACGACCTCGGCGACGTCGCATGCCATCGCCACCACCTCCGCCTGCATCCAGAGCGTGAGCGAGGTACGACGGCCAAAGTGCTCCCGGCAGAGCTCGGGAAGGTTCTTCCCGGTCGCGATGCCGAGCTTCGCGGACTGCGTCTGGACGACCATCGCGATCAGGTTCGCGGCGACGACGACCCACAGGAGCAGGTAGCCGAACTTCGCCCCGCCGGCGATGTTGGTCGCGAAGTTGCCGGGGTCGATGTAGGCGACGGCGGCGATGAACGCCGGGCCGAGGAAGGGCCACAGGCGCGCGACGCCGCGCGCCTCGCCCTCGAGCGAGCGCCGCGCCGCCGCGGCGACCGCGGCCTCTCCGGGGAGGACGTCCTCGACGCCCGGTGCCGGCTCGGAAACGGCGCCGATCGCGGTCTCGAGCGTGCGGTTCACGACACCGCGTCAGCCGGTTCGGCCTCGACGCGCATCCTCGCCACCAGCTCGGGCCCAAGCGCGTACTCGACGCCGCCGACCTCCACGCGAACCGGGCCTCCGAACGGCTCGACGCCGCGGACCACGAGCAGGGCCCCCGGCCTGATGTCGCGGGCGTCGAGGTACCTGAGCATCCGCGAGTCCGAGTCCGAGACCCGCGTGAAGCGGCCCGTTCGCCCGACGTCGAGCGCCGACAGCGGCACCGTTCGATCGGCGGCCACGTCGAAGTCCGGAGACGGGATCGGGTCGCCGTGCGGGTCGCGGGCGGGGTCACCCAGGCGCTCGGCGATGCGGCGCTCCACCTCCTCGGAGATGTAGTGCTCGAGCACCTCGGCCTCGTCGTGGACCCGGTCCCACGGCATCCCAAGGGCCTCGACCAGGAAGAGCTCGATGAGGCGGTGATGGCGAATGACCTCGAGCGCGAGATGTTGCCCCGCGGGGGTCAGCTCGACGCCCCGGTATGGCTCGTGCTTCGAAAGCCCCATCTCGTCGAGTCGCCGGCACATCGCGGTCACGGACGACGGCGCGACGCCCAGTCGCTCCGCGAGCGCCGTGGTGCTCACCGCGCCCTGGCCGCGCTCGGCGATCGCGTAGATCGCCTTGACGTAGTCCTCAACCGCCTCGCTGGCCGGACCGCTTCGCCTGTCGGTGGGGTTCGCCTTGCTGGAGGTCCTTGTGTGCGCCACGACTCAACAGAAGTTTAGACGAGACTAAAGATGGATATCGTCGCCACTGTCATCGAGTGGAGAAAAACGACGGCGGAGACGTCGTTTTTCTCCACTGGGCGGCGTGGGGACGTGGCCAGCGGGGCGGGTTCCTACAATCGGACGCATGGCGGCGCACGCGACGATTGAGATCGACGGCCAGTACCGCGAGCTCCGCGAGGACGCCGGCTGGCTGCACCGGGAGCGCGCCGTGCTCGCCTTCACGGGCCCCGACGCAGCCTCGCTGCTTCAGGGGCAGGTGACCAACGACGTCGAGGCCCTCGATCCAGGCGAGGGCTGCTACGCGGCGCTGCTCGACCGCAAGGGCCACCTCCAGGCCGACATGCGGGTTCTCGCGCTCGCCCCGGGCGAGTTCCTGGTCGACTTGGAGCCCGCCGGGCTGGAGGCCACCGAGCGGCACTTCCAGCTGTACAAGCTCGGCAGCGACGTGGAGCTCTCAACCCTCGAGCTCGAGCTCGTGTCCGTCATCGGCCCTCGGGCCGGAGCTGCGCTCGGCGCGCCGCCACTCGCCCGTGAGGGCTGCCACGCGGAGCTCGGCCTGAACGGCGTGAAGGCACGGGCGATCGCCACGGACGTCGGCTTCGACCTCCTGCTCCCCCAGGAGGACGTCGACACGCTCGGCGCCGCGCTGCGCACGTCCGGAGTCGCACCGGTGAGCGAGGAGGCCGCTGAGATCAGTCGCGTGGCGTCCGGTCGCCCGCGGTTCGGCCACGAGCTCGTGGCGGGAACGATGCCGGCCGAGGCGGGCATCACGGAACGCGCCGTGAGCTTCACGAAGGGCTGCTACATAGGCCAGGAGACGGTCGCCCGCCTTCACTACCGAGGCAAGCCGAACCGCCATCTACGCGGGCTGCGGGCGGCGGCGGCACTCGCGCCCGGCGACACCGTCTCGAGCGGCGAGCGCGAGCTTGGGAGGGTCGGCTCGGCCGTCCTGTCGCCCGCACAGGGCTCGCTGGCGCTTGCGATCCTGAGGCGCGAGGCGACTCCGGGGGAGCTGGTCACGGTCGGCGATGCCGCGGTTGACGCCGAGGTGGTCGAGCTTCCGTTCGCCGTACCTCAAGTGTGAACCTTCGCCAGGTGGCCGCTGGATCATCTAGGGTTCGGCGGGCATGAGGTTGGAGGCCTTGGGCGACATGAGGAGAGCGTGGGCGCCTGCGTTGGTTGTGTTGCTCGCAGGCGGGCTGGTCGCCGGCTGCGGCGCGAGCAACTTCCCGAACGAGGCCCGGGCCCCGGCTCCCATCGAAACCACTGCGAGCATCGGGCCGGGCAAGGTGACCGTCTCGCCCGACAAGTTCGGCGCCGGGATCACCGTGTTCACCGTCGCGAACCTCTCCAACGACCCGGCGAGCTTCATCCTCAAGGACACGTCCGGCAAGACGGCGGCCTCCAGCGGGACGATCGCGCCCCGTGCCGTGACGACCATCAAGACCGAGCTCAAGCAGGGCAACTACCAGGCGGTCGCCGACGGCGCCACAGGGATCCGGCCGGGCAGCATCAAGGTCGGGCCCGAGCGGAAGTCTTCCCAGAACGACCTGCTGCTGCCCTAGCTAGGGCTATTCGGCCTCGGCGACGAGCGCGTCGATTCGCTCGAGCTTGGCCGTGACCGCAGCCTCCATCTCGTCGAGGCCGCTGCGGGCCCGATCCGAGGAGGTCTTGATGCCGGTCAGCGCGGAACGGATCGCCTGGGCCTGCTTCAGGCAGGAAAGGGCCTCCTCGGC